>NZ_CDSBKO010000026.1:0-72559 GCF_977115655.1 Aquimarina sp. | reverse complement strand
AAGTCAAAATAGCTCCCGTACTGTTACCATCTGTTACACTAATGGTGGAAAGATCTAAACCTGAACCAATACAAATCGCAGGAACTGTCGTAGTACTCAAATCAGGAACAGCATTAACCGTAACACTAACCGGTAGCTCATCTGTACATCCCTGAGCGGTAGTAGCTAAAATATAATAGGTAGTCGTAATTGTCGGATTTACCGTAGTACTTGCCAGTACATTCCCCGCCGTAGCTGGTGTACCACTGTGATAAGTCAAAATAACTCCCGTACTGTTACCATCTGTTACACTAATGGTGGAAAGATCTAAACCTGAACCAACACAAATTTCGGGGGTAGCCGTAGTACTCAAATCAGGAACTGCATTAACCGTAACACTAACCGGTAGCTCATCGGTACATCCCTGAGCGGTAGTAGCTAAAATATAATAGGTAGTCGTAATTGTCGGATTTACTGTAGTACTTGCCAGTACATTCCCCGCCGTAGCTGGTGTACCACTGTGATAAGTCAAAATAGCTCCCGTACTGTTACCATCTGTTACACTAATGGTGGAAAGATCAAAAACAGCACCAACACAAATTTCGGGGGTAGCCGTAGTACTTAAATCAGGAACAGCATTAACCGTAACACTAACCGGTAGCTCATCGGTACATCCCTGAGCGGTAGTAGCTAAAATATAATAGGTAGTCGTAGTCGTGGGGCTTACCGTACTACTTGCCAGTACATTCCCCGCCGTAGCTGGTGTACCACTGTGATAAGTCAAAATAGCTCCCGTACTGTTACCATCTGTTACACTAATGGTGGAAAGATCAAAAACAGCACCAACACAAATTTCGGGGGTAGCCGTAGTACTTAAATCAGGAACAGCATTAACCGTAACACTAACCGGTAACTCATCGGTACATCCTGATCCTGTCGTGGCTAAAATATAATAGGTAGTCGTAATTGTCGGATTTACTGTAGTACTTGACAGTACATTCCCCACCGTAGCTGGTGTACCACTGTGATAAGTCAAAATAGCTCCCGTACTGTTACCATCTGTTACACTAATGGTGGAAAGATCTAAACCTGAACCAACACAAATTTCGGGGGTAGCCGTAGTACTCAAATCAGGAACTGCATTAACCGTAACACTAACCGGTAACTCATCGGTACATCCCTGAGCGGTAGTAGCTAAAATATAATAGGTAGTCGTAATTGTCGGATTTACTGTAGTACTTGCCAGTACATTCCCCGCCGTAGCTGGTGTACCACTGTGATAAGTCAAAATAGCTCCTGTACTGTTACCATCTGTTACACTAATGGTGGAAAGATCAAAACCTGAACCAAAACAAATTTCGGGGGTAGCCGTAGTACTCAAATCAGGAACAGCGTTAACCGTTAGCACAATAACCGCCGCTGTACTTTCGCAGTCAATGGTTTGTGTTACATACCTTGTAATTGTTCCAGAGTTAGTTGTTTCAAACCCTAACTCTAAAGCAGTTGGCATCGCTGCATTTGCAGTGCTAATGGGCATCGTAAGCCCTGCATCTTCATACCACTGTAAAGCTGTACCCGAAGTTGTAGGAGGTATAATCGTATTTCCAACACAATACGTATCCGGACTAAAAGTGACTACGGGTGCAGAGGGAGAAGTACACCCCCCAGGTGTTATAGTTACAGTAAAAGGCATAACCTCAGAGACACAGCCTGTTGTCGAATTAATAACCATTATTGTTCCATTATATGTATCCACAGGAGCTCCACTAGGAACCGCAAGAATAACAGGAGATAGTGGCAGTGAAGTTGGTGTTGTAATATCTACAAAACCAACTCCTTCAGCAGTTGTATCATAATCAACAATATATTGATCAGGGCTATTGGTTATGGTTGTATAAGGCAAATCCGCGACAGTTGTGCCTAAACTAATTATTGGACTCGTTCCCAAAATAATTGCAGGATTGCTAGGATTCATTAAAGTTATTGGTCCTGAAATGGTATTAGACTGACAACTACTACTGTTAGTTATCGAGATGTTAGTATATTCTCCTTCACCCAATCCTGCAATTGAAATTCCGCTTGGCGTAGCAGATAAATTTTGTGTCGGTTGCGGGCTTCCATTAAATGAAAAATTTACATCATAGTTTCCCATTACCACTCCGGTAATCACTATAGCTCCATTAGAGGTAATACAACTTGCAGGATTAAGGTGTGCTCCCTCGCTAATTGTTGCTGCACCTGGATCACTTAGTACCGCTTCCACTGCATTTGAGTTACAGCCATTTAAAACAACTATAATATTTGCATAAGATCCTGCATCCAACCCCGTTATTTGAAACTCCCCACCAGCATCTGTTGTAAAACTACCAAGGCTAACGGCCACGCCATCATCATTGTAAGTAAGGTCGTTATATGTGGTTGAAACTTCTAGCCCACTTAATGTAATATTACCATTTGCACCACCACATATAGTAGGGTTTGAAGTAGTAACAGCCCCTATCGAAGCATTATTTATAATTATTGAAAATGTTGCAGGAACACTTTCGCATTCTATAGAATTAGAATTTTTTATAGAAAAAAAACCTGTGTATGTTGCACCTGTAACAGCGCCTGAAGGTATAGATATTGAAATTGGACTTGTAAAATCAGTATTATCTACAATATCAACAAAACCATTAGTATTAGCCGTATCATCAAAATCAATACTATAGCTAATTGGCGGACCATTGGCAGTAACCGAATAAGCTAAATCGACCGAAGTTTCTCCCTCACAAATTGCCAATACATTGGAAGTAAGTGCAACCTCCGGAAGTACATTTACGGTAACATTAATAGCCGGGGTCAAAACAGTTTGACAAGTAACCCCTCCAATTTTTTGAGCTTTTACAGAAACACTAGTAACCGAAGCGGCTAAGCCAAAAGTAGTTAGATTTAAAGCAGATCCATCACCTAAAGCCGCAGGACCTATACCGTTACCAGCTTGATCGATCAATTCATAAATAATTAAATTCTCCGTTCCGGAAATGGAAAAATCAATGGTCTGTCCTGCACAAACAACTGTTGTTGATATTGCACTAAACATCTGATTTACTGGTAATTTACAACCTATAGTTGGCCCTGTCATCAAACTACTTGCGCATAAAATTCCTTCTTGAACAGTTACTCCCACTACCCCACTGGCAAATAAAACATCGTATCCGGCATTTGCTGTATCCAAGCCATTTATTGTCCATAAGCCACCAGAAGCTGTTCCCGTAAAACCATCAATAATAAAACCATCAATATAAAGAAAAACGGTACTTCCGTCCGGAGCAGAAGTGGTTCCGGATACACTTGAATCTCCTTCCTGTAATGGAGTTGTATTAATTGTTACTGAAGCTGTTGTTTGGCTAAGCACCTGTACTTCATTAGATAAGTTGCTTTGGGTATCACCTACATTAGTAGCTGTAACCGCCATAAAATATCCTTCGTTAGCCGAAATACCAGTAATAGTCCAACTTCCGTTAATTGCAACTGTTGTAGAACCTACAGAAGTACCTATGGTAACTGGTGAAGTAGAAGAAGTATATAAATCAATCGTAGCACCTACCTCAGACGAAATTCCACTAACCGATGTAATCGCTCCCCCGACAGGAGCACAATATTTCCCTTGAATTATTGGAGTTGCAGATTTTCCTCCTACAACCACTATTTCATTTGTTGGACAAAGTCCTGATTCTATAGATCTAACCCTTATAGATTCTCCTTCATTAATTGTCCCGTTAGGCAATGAAGCTATAGTGAAAGACCAGTTCCCTCCTGTTGCTGTAGTTGAAGCTTGTTCTATATCGTCAATATATAAGGTAATAAAAGCACCTACAGTTGCTGTTCCTGATATAGTAGTATCTGTATCCACGACTGCCGCTGGAGAAAAAACAGGTGTACTAGATGTAGTACCTCCTGAACAATATTCGAACCTGCCTGATTCGCACTTACCGGATTCCTGTTGCGTAATTTCGAGAGTGCTACCTGTAGGAAACCCGCAGTTGGGACCTCCTGTACAATTTGAATTGGTATTGCATTTCCAAATCCAAGAACCATCGGCATTAACAAAAACATCACCTCCCGCATAATTACTACTTCCTGTATCTGCACTTTGTAATACTCCGTTTAAATAAATTCTAATTTGTGCCCCTGCTATAGCACTTCCTGCATCACCACACAATCCTTTAGCACTAATAGTAAAACTTGTAGATGTACTTATTGAGGGCGAACAGCTTGCTCCAACAGTTATAGCATTGCATGTGTCGTAAGACTCTGATTTTTCATCGGTTCCCGTTGCTGCAGCTACGGCTTCTGTGACGAACACTGTAGCTGTAAAAACTTCATTAGCCACAAATGGCGAGAGACCAGATAAGGTCCATGTCCCTCCAGAAACCGTAGTTGTGGCAGTTTCTGGAATACCATCTCTATATAGTATTATAGTTGCTCCATCAACCTCGATAGAAGTTCCAGAAACAGAAGTTGCACCCACATCTAATGATCCCGTAATACTAGGGCATTCAGCTCTTTGTGGTAGCCCATTATTAATATCAATAGGTGGTGTAGGTGGAAAAATATCAATAAGATCTTCAAACAAATCATCTTCAATTCCTAATTGATCATCAATCCCTCCCAAATCTGAAAGGTTACCTCCTATTACTGGATTTGGGCTTATTACAGTCGTTCCTACCATTCTAACAGGTGTTGATGTAGTTACTCCCGGAAATGCAGTAGTAATATCAGAAAAAGGGATATAAAAATCATAGAAATAATCATCATCTCCACAAACATTACTATTGGCAATAGATTTTTGGGCAAAATCATTATAAGGCCTGTCTAGGGTAGCATCTCCTATCTCAATAGGCAAAATTGTACCATCTATATTATATAATCCTACTCCAAAGTTGGTACGAAGTACAACTTCAATTTCAAAACCAGGGTTGCCAGATACAGCATTTGGATCTGCATTGGCTCCAGAAAAGCCAAATTTTTGGTCTGTATCTATTAATATAGAATATCCTTTGGAATTACTAGCAACTCCTCCCAACCTAAATCGAAACATTAGGTTATCACTAGCATCCAAATAAGTGTAAACCGTATTGTCTGTATCTGATTTTACCAAATCTGTAAAACTACATGAAGGGCCTGGGTGTAAATCACTATCAGGTTCTGATCCTCCTGCACTAGGAAAGGCTACATAAGGTATCTCACTTTCAGTCTCATCATTGGACATAAAACCAGATGAAGTAGCTGAGGTATATCCATCTCCATTTGGGTCCAACACAAGCTGGCCAGTACCCGCAGGGTCAAAAATTAATCCTGAAGTTTGGGCATAAAAATCCTGAAAGAAGAAAAACATTAAGAATAGTATAAAACCAGATATATTCCAGACTTTATTTAGAGTAATTATTCTCATAGGAAAGCAAGATTCATTAAGCTTTTAAGAATTTAAACTGTGTTTATAATTTTGACAGATAAATCTACAACAAACTAGTTAAAAAAAATGACAAAACCCAACAAAACCAGATATAGTGAGGTTTTACCGTAATTTTATTTTAAATAATTTAAGGAATATATCTGTTTTTGAGGTTTATTTTGAGTAGAGCAAAGAGCTAAAAACGTAAAATTCTTCTTATGTTGGATCAACCAGAATATTTGCATAAACACAACAATTGGTCTTGCTCCGTTTTTTGTCCTAAAATCCCACAATTACGGATTCCGAAACAAATTTGGAACAACAAAATAGATGTATTTAACTCAAAAGACCTTCCGTTTGGTAAAAAAGACGAAATTTTTAGCCTTAAAAGCAGAAAATTCAATACTGAAGGTAAAAATTTTAACCTTCAGTGTTAAAATTTTAAAGTCTTAGGGTAAAAATTTAACTCCTCTGATTAAATTTTTAACTCTGGTTGTTAAACCTTTCGTTAAAAAGACGCGTCACTTGGTCTATTGGGTTAAACGTTTAACTCTGCAGGGCGATTTTTTAACCCTTAAGGTTGAAATTTTTAGACACTCCTAGAAATAGAGGTTATGAGATAAGCAAACAAAATCTTGACAGACCCCTTACAGGGTTTTTAAAATGTATGTCTTGCAATAGCAAGTTAACTAGCTACGAGGTAAAGAAAAAAAAGTTACACTATTACACTTGCCAAAAATGCAAGGGAGTCACTTTAAACGCAAATTCTAGTAAAAGATCATTAAAAAAGGTGTACACGATACGTTTATAGAGTTGTTGGAATCATTTAAGTCAGACAAGCATCTTGTAGAGCTGTTAAGGCTCAAATAAAGCTGTTATGAAATCATAATAATGATGAATACGAACTAAAAGAAACCATAGAAAAGCGTTTCAACGCTTTAAAAATTAAGTCCCAAAAATTGGCAGACAAACTTATGAATGACATTATTGATGATTATACATACAAGTCATATAAAGAGGAAATAGATAAAGAGTTATTGCAATTAAATGTAAATCTCAAAAGTCAAAGTAAAAAAATATCTAACTTTGATGATTTTGTAAACTCCATTATTGTTTTTTCGCAAAACATCAGTAAATACTGGCTTGTCCTCTTTAGTACGGGAGCAGGACTCGTATCAAACTTTTGGGCAGCAGGTTCTAATCTAACACTCTCAAAAGCAATCGATTTTCAAAAATCCTGTTTTGCATAATTTTTATTGTTTTTTTTAAAGAAGTAGTATGATATAAATAACTAAGTAAACTAAAACAATTATTATAGCAACCATCACAATTAACCCTCCTTTAAATTTAAAAGGTGTATTACTACATATAGCAAGTAGAATAAATCATACCATTAAAATGGTAGCATTATAAGAAACGTTTTTTTATAAAAATAACTTAAAGATCGACATACTCTTACGTAGCTTTAAAACTAAAAAACAACTATTATTTTTCATTTAACCTTTAAACATTCTATCTTCGCCAGTTCTAACTCCAAATATTTATATTTTGTTTTTAGAACCTGTACAATAATGCTAAGAGAAAACTGCATATTCCTACTTTTTTTATTAATTGGCATCACCACTCATAGCCAAGATACGCTGAATTTGAGTTCATCTGTATATAATCAGCCCATTACTTCACCGGTGGATAGCATACAGAAGTATAAAACCATGGCAGTAACTGCTCATCGGTCAGGAGATTTTAATACCTTTAAGAAATACGGACAGATCATTCTTAATATAGCAAAAGCAAATAACTTGCAAGAAGAACAAATTTCTGCATTGGTATATTTGGCGATCTATCATCAGCAAATCGATGAATATGAAAAATCCTTGGCCAGATATCTGGAAGCTGAAAAATTAAGTGACTCTTTGCCAGAAAATTCATTCTCCAGAATTTTGGTACAGGTAAATCTGGGCAACCTATACAACCATATCGGGGATTACGAAAATGTAAAAACCTCTATGAAAAAAGTTATAGACCTGGCAGCTTATCAGGAAAATCCGGATCGGTTTATTATATCCGCCTACAATTCTATAGGCACCGCTAACCTCAATCAAGGAAATTATGAGGAAGCATTAGTATATATGGGCAAAGTAAAAGAACTGGCAAAAAAGATGGATAGCAATGATAAAATTATCGGGGCACTTATCAATATTGCTGAATGCCATCGACACCTAGAAGAATACGAAAAAGCTATCGAAAATAGTGAAAATGCCCTTAATAGAATTAATGAAAATGAATCCGAAGATCTTACCGCCTCTGCCAATGTAGTGATAGGTATTTCTCTTTATTTATCTAATCGCCCTGAAGAAGCACTTCCAAAATTACTATTAGCCAGAAATATAGCCGCAAAAGGCAATTTTCTAGACATTAAAATGGAAGCACACGACTATCTGTCCAAAACTTATGAATCCCTCGATAGCCTTAAAAGTTCACTGGATGAACAAAAAGCTTACACAGAAACCAGGGAAAAATATCTGAAAACACTCTCCAAAGCTCAGCGCTTAAAATTAGAAAAGGAAACGAAGGATAAAACTAAAATTATTGAAAACCAAGAACAGTCTATAAGTCTATTAAGTAAAGAAAAACAGGTGTATATATTTATAGGTATCGCCTTGATAATTTTACTGATTACATTTACCTTAATTTACTGGAACCATAGAAAACAACTTGCGCTCGAAGCCCAAGAGCTTAAAAATAACAAAGCACTGTTAGAAAACGAAAACATTGCTTTAAAAGATAAATTAAAATCCTTGGCAGTTACCATAGAGCAGCAGAAAAACAGTAAAATTAATCCTAATAACTCTCAAGAAAAAATCACCTCTCTTACTTCTGAAGATCAGGAAACTTATATGAAAAAAATCCTGGACTATATGGAAAAAGAAAAACCCTATCTGGACCATGAGATTAAACAATCTGATATGGCGGATCAATTAGATATGAGCGTCCATTTGTTTTCTGAGGTTCTTAATGTCTGTTTTAAAAAGAACTTCAACAATTTTATTAATTTATACAGGGTCGACCGGGCTAAACAGCTAATCCGTAATCCTGATTATATACATTATAAAATTTTAGCGATAGGCTATGAAGCTGGTTTTCCTAGCAAAACCTCTTTTAATAGGGTATTTAAAAATTTTGTAGGTCTCACTCCTACAGAGTATCAAAAAAAAGTTCTAAAAAAATAATTTCTATCTTATATTATTACAGTTTATTATTCAATACTTTAATGATTATCAGGTATAAACTATTCTCTGCACCCTACCTATTAACACGTTCCAAATTATAATTTGGGTCTTTTTTCATAGTACCCTTGCTTATTTTCGAGCCATAAATCAAAAGCTCCTAAAACAGACTTACTATGAAAAACCTGTTATTAAAATTGAGTATTGTCTCTGCAATTGTTGGTATACTATTTTCCTGTACTGAAGATGAAAATGATACTGCCTCTGCGAATCAAGTCCCTCAAAGTTTTAGCCTGACCAGTGTAGCTAATAATGCTACCGACATTAATATATCTCCCGCCTTAACCTGGGAAATATCTGTCGACCCGGATGAAGATCCGGTAACTTATAATGTTTATTTGGATCAAAACGAAAAACCAAATACACTAGTAGGTGAGAACATTACAAATACACGTTTTCGCGTTGCAAATCCGCTTAAGGAAAACAGTACTTATTACTGGAGGGTTACTGCCAAAGACGATAAAGGGGGGGTAACTAGCAGTGAACAAATATTTTCCTTTACAACCTCGGGTAATAAAGCCCCGGAAATTTTTGATCTAATTAGTGTCGCAAACGAAGCTACTGATGTAAGTTTATTTCCTGCCTTCATTTGGGAAAAGGCTATCGATCCAGATGACGACCCCGTAAGTTATGATATATACCTGGATGAAAATACAAACCCCTCTACATTAATTACAGAAAGCCTGAACGAAACCGAATGGAAGCTAATAAAACCATTAAATGGAAGTACTACCTATTATTGGAAGATAGTTGCAAAAGATAATAAAGGAGGGACTACCGATAGTAACCAAACCTTCTCTTTTACTACAGAGGTCAATGAAGCACCAGGAAGTTTTAACCTAACAAGCGTAGCCAATAACACCTCGAACATAGCTTTAATGCCT
This sequence comes from Aquimarina sp., assembly GCF_977115655.1. NCBI lineage: Bacteria > Pseudomonadati > Bacteroidota > Flavobacteriia > Flavobacteriales > Flavobacteriaceae > Aquimarina > Aquimarina sp. The sequence goes on along the minus strand of NZ_CDSBKO010000026.1, from coordinate 62,972 downwards.
GCACTAACTTGGGAAACCTCGACAGATCCCGATGGTGATGCGGTAAACTATGATGTGTATCTTGATGAAAATACCGAACCCAATACTTTGATAGCTGAAAATTTAAGCAAAACTGCATTTGAGATAACAACCTCATTGAATGAAAATACCACCTACTACTGGCGGGTTACAGCCAAAGATGGTAAAGGAGGAAAAACCAATAGTGAATACACTTTTACATTTACTACCAAAGCCAATGAAGCTCCGTCAGCGTTTAATCTTATAGGAGTAGCTAACAATACAATGAATGTAGATGTAAAGCCCACACTCAACTGGCAAGCATCTATTGATCCCGAAGGAGAAACCGTAAACTATGATGTATACCTGGATAAAAGTGCAGAACCAACTACGTTGATCGCCGAGAATCTAACAGGTACGCAGTTGGAAATCGATAGTCGTCTAAATCTAGCTGCCAGCTACTACTGGCGTGTGGTTGCTAAAGATAATAATGGTAAAGAAACAAGGAGCCAAAGTACCTTTGCCTTTACGACCCGTAAAATACGACCAGAGACCGCAGTAACCAATACCGCAGCATATTATAGAAGACAAGCGCACCAGTCCGTTGTATTTGGTGGTAAACTCTGGATTTTAGGCGGAGCCAGTAATCAATTTTTGGACGATGCATGGTCTACAACAGACGGTATTAATTGGACAGAAGAGACCCGATCCAATACAGCGATTTCCTATGGAAAAAGAGATAATCATGCAGCAGTGGTATTTAATAATAAAATATGGATCATTGCAGGAAGAGGCTTAACCGGAACTCAAACAGATAGAAGAAACGACGTTTGGTCTAGCCCCAATGGTAGAAACTGGACAAAAGAAACCTCGGCTGCCAATTTTTCTATCCGTCAAAATACAAGCGCCGTAGTATTTAATAACAGAATATGGATTATTGGAGGAATCAATAATGAGGAAGGAAAGTTGGGGGATATTTGGTCAAGCTCTGACGGAGTCAACTGGACACAAGAATCGGCAAATGCTGCATTCGGCACTAGGTACAAAGCTGCAATTACGGTGTTTCAAAACAAATTATGGCTAACGGGCGGCGGTGTAAATGGAGATAGAAGTATATGGTCTAGTACTGATGGAAGAAACTGGACTCAGGAACTTATGAATCCTCCATTTACCGATGATAATAATAAATTGTTTGTATTAGAAAATAAATTATGGGCGTTTGGTGGATCCACAGGTACTGGAAGTCATCGTAATAATCTATGGTCAAGTCCCGATGGTATTCATTGGACACAAGAAACTAGCCCTGCCCCTTTCCCTCCCAGAGTAAACTTTGCATCTGCAGTATATAATAATAAAATATGGGTGTTAGGAGGGTTCTTTAATACACAAAGTAACCGAGATGTCTGGGCGTTAGATTAAATAACAAATAACTATTAAAAAAATATAGTATGAAAAACCTTTTATATAATTTTCTGTTCATTAGTTTTGCTCTATTACTATTTTCCTGTTCTTCAGATGATAATAATGCGCAGACAGAGCCTCCCGAAATTTCTGAGCCTATAGAACCTATAGAGCCTACTGAACCTTTTGAACTAGTACTCCGGGAAAATGTGACAGATGATGAAGCCCTTTCCTTGATAACAGAAGGTATTAAAAATGGCATGAATTCATTAGTGGTTTCGAATACTACCAGTCTTACAACATTGAATCTATCTCAAATTCAGAAACTAGACTCGTTAAAAATCACCAATAATGAAAAATTAGAAAATGTTTCTTTTCCTAATTTGGAAAATGCAGTAAAAAGAATAGAAGTCATTAGTAATAATATATTGTCTTCTATTGATTTTCCTAAATTGGCAGGAGTTGACTATGCTAATATTTCTGGAAACGAAGTTTTGAAAAGTATCATTTTTCCTGCATTGACAGAGATAAATAATCAGATCTCTGTTTTTGGTAATACTAATTTAACTAACATTTCTTTTAACACATTAAGTATTACTAATGGTATGATTTCAATTGGTAATAATCTAAAAATTAGCTCGATATCCATGCCCAATCTAGTAGAAATAGGTGAGTTAAGAATTTTTGACACCGAGGCGATGCCCTCTTTTGAACTACCAAAGCTAGAGATTGTTAATAGAAAGCTTTCAATATATAAAAATACTAGTCTGGAAACCATTTCTTTACCTAATTTAAAAGAATGCAAGATAAATTTTGATATCGGTGCCAATCCAGTACTTAGAGCGTTATCATTACCATCCTTAACCTTAGTATCCACTACCCGGGTTACTCAAGGAGAAGATGATGGAGGACTATATATCAGTAATAATCAAATATTAGAAAGCATTGATGTGCCCAATCTGGAATTTTCCTGGATAGTTTCCATTACCCGTAATGCATCAGGTAGTATACAGCTTCCTAAATTAACTACCTCAAATTCTATAGAAATCAAATCAAATAGTGAGATCACATCTCTAAATCTATCTTCTGTACAAGACATTAATTTTATTCAAATGGAAGATATACCTATAGTAATTTTGGATGATCTGTTGAAAACACTAGTAAACATAACACCACCTATTACCGAAAAGTATATCAATATAACATATACGGGAACACCAAGTAACCAGGATGCAGAGAACAACGCACAGATTTTGATTGATAATGGTAATACGGTTATTATACCTAACCTGCTTTTTTAATACCTAACTTAAAAAGAAAAAAATCATGTGGATATCTGTTAGAGAAACTTTTATAGAAGAGAGAGAATTAACATTTCTTAATAATCAAAAATGTCCATCCGGTAAGGTATTATTGCGCCTTATACGACGTGATGTGCGAGCATCTTTCTTTCTTTTCCCTAAAAAAGTGATAGAAGTGGTTTGCCCGGACACCAACAAAAAAATTAAAAAATCACAGTGGAGCCCGGAGATCAAAAGCAAAGCAAAAGCTATGAAAGCCAATCTTACAGTACCCACTTGGGGGTACTGGAGTATAGGGCTTATAACTTTAGTTTTGCTATTGGTGATTCCTATTGGTTTTTTAATGGAAATAAAGGATGCCGAAAAGGCACAGGATTTATTTATATATCAAAATGCCCAAAAACAAAAAGAGATATTAAAGACATTGAGTACCGAGGACTTGATCGCTACCCAGAATGCTGTGTATAAAATATCTTCTGTAGACATCCAAAACGTGATACTGATAGAAAGTTCGATTCCCGGAAACCCTCAAAACTCTTTTAATGGATTATCAAATGAAGCATACCCCAATAGTAGTTTTAAAGGAAATCCTATTACTGTTACAAAATCCTTGTTCTTGAGCTCCAGAATATCTCCAAATGATATGATCGTAGCTGTTTTAGATAATTAAAACTACATTTATAAGAAAATTGTAACTCCACACAATGCCATTATGAGCGTAATACAAAAATCATAAAGAATATACGAACAAAATTATGATGCCTTTTTTATTATTTACTTTAATCAGTAATGTTATTTTTGAACAAATCGATTTGAATAAATTAGAAATAGACTTCAAATTAATTCTGAATTTTTGAAGAAAAAAGAGAGTTTCAAGTCTATTTGCCTCCAAATTAATATTTTAGTAATAAAAACAATTATTCTGTGATTTTTTTAACGATAACCAAATAAAAAATAAAGTTAATACTCGAATTACTTTTTCGACAATGATCGGGTCTCCTTTAAACTCTTCTATTTTTGAAGATACCCATTCTATGGATAAGCTATCTGCTGATATCATTTATATGATGTTTTTAATGAACTGCTCTACAAACTCTCTTTTTCTTCTTCTACTTGCATATCGCAAAAGCTTATTTTCTTGAATGGAGTGAAACTGATATGCGTTCTCAATAATGCTCTCCAAATCTCGACCTTGATATTCTGAAAGAATCTCAGTATCAATTATTAAATCCACAATTACTTTTTCCAGTGTTGGAATTCTTAAACTGTTTATTTTCTGAAGCGGTGCATCCGTAACCAAATTCTTTATAATAATTTGATTTTTATTTTCTTGTGCATACTTGTCTAATATGTCTATAGATGGGTTTAGAAATACATTTTTCCTAATAGCAGAAAGGAAATAGAATACACTGTCTTCTGTTCCTTTTTCTACTTCAATAATTGTTTTATTTGTTCCAGGAATATGGAGCATCCATTGCGATATCCATTCTGTTGTCCAAATAGCAATGTCTAAATATGGGTATTCATTCTTAAGAATAGTGTACAAAGATTTTATGGATTGATTAACCTTTGGATGAAACTCTTTTTGTTCTCCAAGTCTGTATTTCCCTCGACCAACTCTTTGTATGATTCCTTTTTCAACGAGTTTATGTATTCTCCAATTAACCGTACTTTTTGTTACAAGAGTATCTTTACTTTCGTAGAAATCAAATATATTCTTGACCGTTATCGTATCAATATTCTCAAACTGCTTTTTGAAGGGCTCTATGTGTAACTTTCTATCTGCGATTTTTTTTTTGATTTAAAGCAAAGATACAAAAACTATAATTCGTCAACAAATTAGATTTAGTGACGAATTATAGTATAAATAATTTGATGATTTTTTAGTTAACACAAAGACAACTAAAAAAAATTTGGACAAAATTAGCCGACTTATCGAAGGAATTGTCTTTATAAATTAATAATCTTGTTAGTTGAAATTTACAAGCTATTCTAAAGAGTTCATAAAACAATAAAAAAAAGCCAGACAAAATTGTCTGGCTTGAGGAAAAAAATGTCCTGAGAGTAGCGGGAACAGGACTCGAACCTGTGACCTTCGGGTTATGAGCCCGACGAGCTGCCTACTGCTCTATCCCGCGATGTATATTGTATAAATCAGTAAACTGATTTGTAAATTTTATTTTTATGAACTTCCGATTATATCTTTTTCATATCTCATTTCGATATCGGAGTGCAAATATACAATCCTTTTTAGTTTAAACAATGTTTTTTTTAATAAAAAATCAAAAAAAAATAATAACTAATTAATTAAAAGCTATTTACAGTTATTGTTCGATACTTACTGCTTCAAAAAATAACAGTTCTCGTTCTTCAAATCTGGGATGAAGCTCGATAGGATTGCAACAAACTTCACAATCCTCAACATATACCTGATATTTTATAGAGGGATCCAGCAACATGGATATCTCTTCCCAACAGTACGGGCATTGAAAATAGTGTTCGAACATAATTCTATTTTAATTAATGATAAAAATAATTTGATTCTCTCTGCAGAATTAAAACTCTACATTTAATAACTGCCCAGTGAGTTGTAAAAGCTGTAATTCTGCAATCTTGGCATCATATTTTGCAGAATTCTTATTTGTCTCTGCTAAAATTAAATTAATTTGTGCTTGCCTGAACTCTATAGATGTAATTTGACCAAGTTTAAAACGCTCTTGAGAGCGTTCAAAATTATTTTGACTGGTAATCACATTTTGCTGCTGAATTTTATAAATATTTAATCTATTTCTATAATTACCCAATGCATTGGCTATATCCCTTTCTATTTCTTTAGCAACTTGATTTTTCAGAATTTCCTGATTATCTAATGCTATTTTTGCATTTTTAACTCTGGTAATAGTAGTCCCTCCATCAAAAAGATTCCAAGTAAGGTTTATTCCTGCTGCCATAGTATATGTGTCAGAAACGTTGCCCGGAAAAAATGTAGAAGGTGGATTTCTATTTTCATTCCACCCATAAGATCCTGTTAAACCAACTGAAGGCAGATATCCTGATTTACTTACTTTAATATCGTAATCACTAATTCGCATAGTACTCTCGTTTTTCAAAAGTTTTACATTATTCTCGGTTGACTTTGCTACATACTCGTCTAACCGGATCTTCGGAATAAACTTAAGCATCGTATCTACTTCAAATTTTTTTTCTATATCCTCATTTAAAATCACATTCAAATCTCGTTTTGCATTCGCTAATTGTTGTCTGGTGTTCAATAAATTAATACTATCATTAGCTACATCAACCTGGGCATTTAATACATTTAGCTTTGTGTTTTGCCCATATTCAAACTGGAAATTGGATCTGGAAACCCGCTCTCTGGATATACGAAGGGTTTCTTTTAAAATTTCTAAATTTTCAGATAATTTGGCTACTTCATAATATACCGAAAATAATTGCAAAATTGTATTCTCTATAGTTTCTCTTGCTTGCAATTCAGTAAGATTATATTGCTCTTTGAGTCGTTTAAAATTATAAAAACGCCCTAATCCATCAAAAAGAGTGTAATTAAGATTTAACCCTGCATTAAAACGTTGTGTTTCTGCATCTTTGATCTCAATATCGTTTCGTGGTTGTCCTGTATTTGGGTCTATTGCTCCTTGAAATGAAGTATTGGTAGTGGCCGATTGGTAATTTGCGCCTGCATTGGCTGTTAAAGCAGGTAAATATCCCGAATTAAAAATTCCTTTATTATTTTTTGCAACTTCAATAGTGTTAGCGGCAATTAATATCCCGAAATTATTTTCTAGTGTAAGCCTTATTGCTTCTTGCTTTGTTAATTGTTGTGCAGATACAATAAACGAAATAAAAAACAATAAAAAACCTAATTTTAATGTAAAATTATACTTGTAAGTCTTAATGTTCTTCATCCTCTTCTTTTTGTTCTTTAATTGCACGTTCTACTTCTTCTTTTGTAATCTTATTTCCGGTAATTAGCCACTTAGCATGTACTTTTATAGTATTGCTAAACGACAAAAACAATGGTAACATTAATAATGTTAGTATTGTTGCAAAACCAATACCATAAGCAATCGAAATTGCCATAGGCTTTAAAAATTGTGCTTGCCTGCTTTTTTCTAACAACAAGGGTGCTAATCCAGCAATAGTGGTAAGTGAAGTAAGAAAAATAGCTCGGAAACGCGATCTTCCTGCCTCATAAATTGATTCATCAAAACTCAGCCCTTCTCTAAGATTACTGTTAAACTTTCCGATAAGCACCAACCCATCATTGACCATAATACCTATGAGAGCTATAATTCCCAACATAGATAATATATTGATCGGGAAATTATGCGCCCAATGCCCAAGAGCAACTGCCGGTATACTTAGTGGTATTAACAAAAGTAAAAGGAGTGGTTGACTATAACTTCTGAAAGTAAATGCAATTGTTATATATATTAATGCCAATACCGTAAGGCCTACAGGTCTCAGAGACCCCAAAAGTTTACCAGCTTCGCGATTTTGTCCTTCGTATGAAGGTGTTACTGTAGGGTATTTTGAAATAATCTCTGGCATAGTTACTATACGAATATTTTGTAATATATCTGTTGCACTGGTAGTTTCGGCATTTTTTAAATCTGCCGAAATCTGTATTTCACGGCGGCCATCTAAGTGATTAATTGCTACATCGCCACGCTCTATAGTGTAATTTGCTATTTCATTAAGTGGTATGCGTTGTCCTGCACTTGTGGTTATGCGCATATCGTCTAAATTAGAGATAGAAGAACGATTGTCTCTGTTATAGCGCACCCAAACTCTAATTTCGTCTTGTCCTCGTTGAAATCGTTGTGCCTGTACTCCAAAAAAACCTGCTCTTACCTGTGACATTATATCCCGTAAGTTTAACCCGAGTAAGTATGCATTTTCTTTTAATTCAATTCTGATTTCTTTAATTCCGGCTGGATCATTATCGGTTACATCTTTTAATAGTGCATTGTTAATCAAAGATTCTTTCAATTCGGCTTTTGCAGCCTTAAGTTCTTCAATATTATTTCCTAACAAAGAAACAGAAACTGGTCTTCCTCCAAAGTTCCCTCCACTACCATAAACCAAACTTTCCACTCCCGTAACTTTTCCCATTTTGTCACTAATAAGGTCTGTTACCAAAGAGGACGAGATTTCATCGGGACGTTCTTCTCCCGGCAACAAATTAATGATTACAGAAGCCGAGGCTGATCCTGGTCCTAAATTGGTAATTACATTTTCAAATAGCTTTTTACCTTTGTACAATGGGTCTTGTAAATATTGTTCTGTTAATTCATTATTTACCAGCCAGGCTTTTTCTTCTATTAAAGAAATAATACTATCTGTTACTTTTTCATTGGTTCCATTGGGCATGGAAAGCTCTATTGCTATTCTATCACTTGCTATTTGAGGAAAAAAAGAAGTTCGAACTATACCTCCCCCAATACTACCAATGGTTAAAATAAGGAATACTGCAAAAATTGAAAATGTAAACAACTTATTATGTAAAGCAAAGTGCAATGCAGGACTATACACTTTATCGCGCAACCAACTCATTATACCGTCTCCAAAAGTATTAATGTAGCGTAATTTTGCAAAAACCTTTCCTATACCGGTTTTTTGCTTATTTTCTTGCGGACGAAGGGCTTTGGAATGCGCCAAATGTGCCGGCAAAATAATCAGTGCTTCTACCAAAGAAACCGTTAAGGTAAGAATTACAATTACAGAAACTTCCCCAAAAAATTCTCCTATACGACCATCTAAAAATAAAAAGATTCCAAAAGCTAGTATTGTGGTAATGATAGCCGAAATAATAGGTGGGATCACTTCCATAGTCCCGTCTATTGCTGCCTGGACAGGAGATTTTCCTCGTTCTGAATGCTGATAGATATTTTCGGCAATTACTATACCATCATCTACCAAAATACCAATTACTATAATCATCCCAAAAAGAGAAAGAACATTAATTGTTACTCCAAAAGATCCTGCAAAAATAAACATTCCTAAAAATGCTACGGGTAGCCCAAATGCTACCCAAAATGCTAATCTGGTATTCAAAAATAAGGATAAAAAAACCAGAACCAACAACATCCCTATTATAGCATTTTCGGTAAGCAGCTCGGTACGCTGTACCAGTGTTATGGATCGGTCGCTAATAACATTTAACTGTACATTATTGTGTTTTTGGTTAAAATCCTTTATATACGTTTTTGTTTTTTCTGCAGAAGATATAAGGTCTTCTGTATTGGTGCTGGTTATTTCTATAGTAACTGCTAAGTCCCCATTAAAATAAGTTGCATTGGGTGTTTCAGAAAAACGATCCCGTATTGCTGCAATATCTTTTAAACGTATAATACGCCCTGTAGCATCTGCGCGCACAATAAGATTAGAGAGCTCTGTACCATAATAAGAACGATTATTGGCACGTATAAGATACTCTTCGGTATTGGTTTTAATAGTACCTCCTGTAGTTAAGATATTAGCGCGGCTTACTGCTTGTGCAACTTCATTAAAACTAAGGTCAAATGCCAGTAAACTATTTTCGTCTACTGCTATTTCTATTTCTTCAGCAGGAAAACCACTTATCGTTATTTGAGAAATCCCATCTATACCCCGCAGGTCATTTTCTACCTGTCTGGCTATTTGTTTGAGTGTTGCAAGTGGTATATCATTTCCACTTATTGCAAAATTGATAGTGGGTCTGATTGCCTCTTGCTTTGCTACTATTAAAGGCTCCATTCCTGTAGGAAAAGATGGTACCCGATCTACTGCATTTTTTATCTCGAGCAACATAAAATCGATGTTTTTCCCTTTTTCGATTTCTACATTTATAACACCACTATTTTCTCTTGAAGTAGAAGTAACACGATCTACCCCATCCAACCCTTTTAAGTTGTCTTCTATTTTAAGTACAATTCCTTCTTCTATCTCTTGTGGGGATGCCCCCGGATATGTTATATTTATATTGATGTTTTTAGAATCAATTAATGGAAAAAAAGAAGATTTCAAAGAAAAAACCCCTACTACACCAAATACAAGAACAGCTATTAATATCACATTTACAGCAACATGATATTTTATGAAAAAAGCAATAATTTTACGCATGACTATCGTTTTTTAGTCGCACTAGCAGATGATTCACCAGGAACATTATTATTACTATCTCTATTTTTTTCCTGAAATACCTTAATTAGCATCCCGGCGTATGCTCCGGGAACACTTTTGGATAAAACAATGGTTTTATCAGGGATTCCTTTTAACACGACCTTTTTATCTGAAAAATAAACAGGGGTTACATTTATCATATCTAAAATACTATCCCTCACGATAAATATTTTATCTCCTTCCTGAAGAAGCCCCCTGTCGATTTCTATTGCATTTTCTTCTTTCTTAGCATCCAGATTTGCTTCCAGATACATCCCTTCTTTTAAAGAGGCTTCTTTTACCTCTATAAACGCGGTTATGGTTTGTGTAGCCAAGTCTATACTACTGTTAATTCTGGCTACTGTACCTTTGTATGTTTTTACTTTATTAAGATCAGAAAGTTCAACAGATTCTCCCACCCGAAGTAAATCTCCGTATTCTTTACCAATCGAAACTTGCATTTCGTAAATATCTGTATCAATATATTCTCCCAGTTTTTGTCCTTGCCGTATTAGAGTTCCTTCTGTTACCAAGGCTTCTGTTAACACCCCTCTAAAAGGAGCAGAAATAGTATATTTTGCTAAACGCTGTTCCAGATTTTTTACATTATAATAGGTAGTGTATATATTTCTTCCGGCTATAAAATATTTTTCTTTTTCTGAAGTGGTTTCTGGTAGCTTTGGTGTTGTTTTATTTATATCAAAAGAATTAAGATATGCTTGCCATTTATCAAAAATATCCGGGTAATCCAGTCTTAAATCCGGCATTATAGATGTTACCAAATTATACAAGTTACTTTTTGCAGATTGCACACTTGCATAATACTCTGACGCATCGATTCGGATTAAAGTTTGTCCTTTTTGATATTTTTCTCCTGTTTTAAATAATTTGGATCCTTCTCTAAAAACGCCTTGAACTTCTGCATATAACTCTAGTCTTCTTTTTGCTTTTAGGTTACCATTGGCGGCAATTTGAATAGAAATTGTTTTGTTTTGTACTGTATCTACAAAAACCGTTTTTATTATTTTTTCAGGTTTTGGTCCGGATTTTTTTTTATTATCTATTATTTTTCTAGCTACAAATATGGATGCCAGAATTAAAAGTATTCCAAGAATTAATAGTACAGTTTTTCTCATAGTATGTTTTACTAACCATACTTAATGTAGGAAAGCTTACAAAACTATTAACCACATCTATGCGACACAGTTAAAAAACTCATAAAAAATACATAATGCAGATACCTATAAAATTTAAAATATAAATCCGAATGTTATTCTTTGGTTATTTCTTCCATTTTAAGTTTTATCTTTTTTAGTGTCATAATCAAAGTTTCAATTTCTTTTTCACTTAGATTTTCTTGCACTTTGGGGATGAGATCAAACATAATAGGTTCTACTTTTTCAATCACTTTTTTGCCGTGATCTGTAAGAAAAATACGATTTACTCTTTTGTCATTTTCATCTGTTTTGCGAACTACCAAATCTTTATTCTCCATTGTATTTACCAATCGGGTCATTGATGTTTTATCTCTGTGGGTAATAAATGCCAGATCATTTTGAGGTTGTCCATCATTTACTTTTAATCGTTTTAAAACGCTCCATTGTTCCTTGGATAAATCTAATCTATTTTCTCTAAATGCTTTTTGAACCAGAAATCCAAAGTCATAATGAATTTTACCTACCCATGATAGCACATGGGCGTTTAAATCTATAGTTTTTGTATCCTCCATAACTTTTACTTTTAATTTATCAGGGCAAAAATATTCATAAAAATCTAGTTGTATGTACAACTAATTACAAAAATACCACAAAAATAACATATAGTATTCTGGATAATATTAAACTAACAAAAGTTGTATGTGATATACTGAAAAAGACAATATTTCTTTTTCAAAAGATACAATCAACCTTGTTTTATAAAACCTTAATTATTTATCTATTGCATCCATTTCTTCCTGCAAAACCTCCCAATCTTTCATTAAAGATGCCAAAAGCTTCTTTTTTGCCTGATATTTATCAAAAAAATCGGGTTGTGTAATAGTTTGATCATAATTAATTGCTAATTCCACATCGATTTGTTTAATTTCTCTTTCGAGTTTATTGATTTGGGATTCTATATTACTTAATTTATTGTTAAGTGATTTCAGTTTTTTTTGATCCTGATAGGATTGTTTGGCTATTTCTTTTTTGGATACAGAAACAGATGCTGTTTGCTTATCTTTCTTTTCGATCTCTCTAAGGTCATTTACCCTTCTCTCTTCCAAATAGAAATTGATGTCTCCTAGGTATTCTTTGATTTTTTTATTCTTAAATTCATATACAGTATTGGTCAACCCTTGTAAGAAGTCCCTGTCGTGGGATACCAGGATCAGGGTACCTTCAAATTTTTGCAATGCTTCTTTTAGAACATTTTTTGATTTTATATCCAAATGGTTTGTTGGCTCATCCATCACTAAAACGTTAAATGGTTCTAAGAGCAGTTTGCACAATGCTAAACGGTTGCGTTCACCTCCGGACAACACTTTTACTTTTTTATCCACCTCGTCTCCTCTAAACAAAAAAGCACCTAGCATATCTCTAACTTTGCTTCGGTTTTTTTCGTTAGCTGCATTGACCATTGTTTCGTGAACGGTTATTTCACCATCTAAATATTCGGATTGATTTTGAGCAAAATATCCTATTTCTACATTATGTCCTAATTTTAGTTCTCCATCATACGATATTTCATCAACAATAATTTTTGCAAATGTTGTTTTCCCTTGTCCGTTTTGTCCAACAAAAGCTATTTTAGCTCCTCTTTCTACCAGCAATTCAATATCACTTAGTATCTGCTTTTCTCCATACGATTTTCCTATTCCATCTGCTTCGATAACTACCTTACCAGGTTGTTTACTAATAGGAAAACTTACATTCATTACCGCATTATCATCTTCATCTACTTCAATACGCTCTATCTTATCTAATTTTTTGATTAAAGATTGTGCCATAGAAGCCTTAGAGGCTTTTGCTCTAAATTTTTCTATTAACTTTTCAGTTTGTTCTATCTGTTTTGATTGATTTTTTTGTGTAGCTAGTTGTTGTTCTCGTATTTCTTCTCTAAGCACTAAATATTTAGAATAAGGCTTATTATAATCATAAATACGCCCTAAAGAAATCTCTATAGTTCTGTTCGTTACATTATCCAAAAACATTTTATCATGAGATACAATAACGACAACTCCTATATAGCTTTTTAAGAAATTTTCTAACCATATAATAGATTCGATATCCAGATGGTTTGTGGGTTCATCCAGAAGCAAAATATCATTGTTTTGCAACAAGAGCTTAGCTAATTCAATTCTCATTCGCCATCCTCCAGAAAAAGTATCTGTTAATTTTTCAAAGTCTTCCCGCATAAAACCGAGTCCTTGCAACACTCTTTCTGTCTCTCCCTGATAATTATATCCTCCCAATATTTCATAGTGGTGTGTAAGATCACTCAGGTCTGTAATAAGTTGATTATAATTTTCACTTTCGTAATCTGTACGTTCTGCTAGCAGGATATTAATTTTATCTATATCGCGTTCTGTTTTTTTAATTTCTATAAAAGCTTCGTACGCTTCTTCTAATACTGTACGTCCAAAAACAAAGTCGATATCTTGTTTTAGAAAACCAATCCTGACCTCTTTATCCATCGCTATTTGACCAGAGTCAGGTTCTTGTTCTTTAGATAAAATTTTAAGCATGGTAGATTTTCCTGCACCATTCTTACCAATCAATCCTACCCGATCTCCTGCACTTAATCTGAAACTTATTTCTTCAAAAAGGTACTCTCCTCCAAACGAAATTGATAAATTATGTATGTTTAACATCAGCTTTTGAATATTTTGTGCAAAGATGACTAATTTTGCGTTAGAATAAAAACACTTATGAATTTCTTAAAAGGAACTAAAATTTATAGTATGCTGACCGGGTGTTGCCCTGTTTGTCATGAAGAGAGTATGTATAAAGAATCTAACCCGTATAAATTAAGTAATACGTTAGAAATGCATGAACGTTGCAGCCATTGTGACACTAAATATAAAATAGAGCCGTCTTTTTTTTATGGTGCTATGTATGTTAGTTATCCTGTAGGAATTGCTTTTGCTGTAGCTGCTTTTGTGATTAGCCATTGGGGATTAAAATTAAATTTAGTTATTTCTTTTTTTGCAATAGCAGGAACACTAATCGTTTTTTTACCAGTAATTTTAAGGTTGTCCAGAAATATATGGATCAACTTTTTTATGCACTACAAAAAAAAAGAGCGTTTATCTTAAATCAATAATCTAAGAGTAAACATAACAAGATATGCTTCCTGAAAATATATTTTATTTTTGAGGCACTATCAGGTAATTAGCTTGTTAATAAAGGATTAAACCTTTTAATATCAATATCTTTATCCAATAAGATTCCATTTTCTATATGGTCATATAATTTTTTTGCAGCTGTAGGTCCTATTAATATCCCCCTGCTTCCTAAACCATTTAAGATATGAATGTTTTGATAATTGGCGTGGGTTCCTACCAATGGCTTACGGTCTCTAACAGTAGGTCTTATCCCTGCAACCTGATCTATAATGCTGTAAGGTACTGTTAAAAATCGATCTATTTTTTTTTGTAATTCTTGTTTGGCTTGTATAGTCGTTTCGGCAGTTTTATCTTCATTATTATAAGTTGCCCCTACCTTATAGGTGTCTTTTCCTAACGGAATAATAAAAACGGAACTTTTTACAGCTTCTTTTAATTGCAACGCTTCGGATTTAATAATAATATACTCCCCTTTATTACCATGCAACGGAAGGTTATTAAAAAATGGGTTTTTTTTCATTCCAAATCCCTCGGCAAATACAATATGTTTACAAATAATATCTTTATAATAAATTAACCCTTCTTTTACTTCTACTTTATCATACTCAAAAGACTCTTTTATAGCATTATTATTTTTATGAAGATATTCTAAATAAGAAAACAACATATTGCCTATATCAATTTTTCCGGTATTCTTTACCTTTCCATAATGGAACGGGGCATCTATAGCCGGATTATTACTTCGAACCAACTCTGATGATAAAAAATCTCTTAATCCGGGTTTATCACAGCTTTCAAACCAATTATTTTGTTCTTCTACACTGTTAAATCTGCGCAATACAGGAAGATCCTTTATCCATGTTTTATGAAGTTTTGTTTCTACATTTTTATAGAACAACAGAGCATTTTTAAGTTGTTCGGATGCTTCCCAGGCCAGAGTAAAACGTTTTAAAATTACCGGATTATAAATCCCCCCAGCTACACGTGATGATGTTTGAGAAGAGTCTTCATACACCATGAAAGACTTATTATTTTTTTCTAATTGTTCTACAAAAGACAATCCCGACAAACCAAATCCAACAACAATATAATCTACAATCATTTATTTTTTGAGTTTAATACTATTTTAACTTTGAAATAGCACTAATAAATTATTTTTTTTTATCTATTCTTCGTTAAAAAATATAACCGTAACTACAGCTATGCTTGATACCAGATCAAGTCTGGCACAAGCTTTTTGCCTTGAATACTTAAAAAATAAATTCAATTTCTATACGCACTATTTCAAAGTTAAAATGGTATAATTCCCTCATTGAGGACCTAATTCCCCGAGGGTATACCTCGTGAACTTGCGAGGTTATTGATTCAAAAACAATAAAACGCCTAACTATAGTTAGGCGTTTTACATAGTATTATTAAATGAACACAGAACTTTTAATAGCTCCACATATCCATTTCAAAGTTTCTAATACTTTCTTTAATTCTTTCGCTTTCCAGAAGTTGCATCAAGGCATTATCTATCACATAATCCTTAATCTCTCTATCTCCTTGGATGTTATCTTCTTTATAGATTACAGAATTAAATCTTCTTGCATTAAGAATGTGATCATAAGTAAAAGGCATAGAAGTATTTTTTCTATTAAATGCCATAGCGTTATGAAATACTTCTCTTGCATCAGGGTACCATATCCAAAATAAAGCAACCATATCTGGTTCATCATCATTGATAAAGTTAACATCGGGAGCAACAGGAGCCAATCCCAGTAATCTATATCTTAACTCTCCCTGGCGTTTATCAAAATACCAGTACCCTCTTATTTTGTACTCTGCAATATCTGCTGATGTAATATCCCTTCTATTAATGTATTGTGGATCTACTTGTTCACCTGCATTATACTGCTCGTATCCTAAATCTGTAGTGTCTATTTTGGACATTGTTGATTTAAGATCTTCAAAAGTACGGGTTTCGGTAAAGTATGAATCTGAATATATGTTTTTTATTTTACCATTTTTGATACTGGTAATTAACACATCATAAAGAGAACGACGGTTAGCCCCAATATTAAAAGTATCTATAGGATAGTACAAGGGAAAATTTATTCTCTCGTCCAGATCAATAGTTTCCCATGTGGACTTTGCCCACAATACATCACGTTTATCTACATAACCATACTCTAACGGGCGGTCATTATCATATAAGATCTGCTCTTGTGTTTTCTTACCAATCTCGCTAGGGCTACTAGCGTTCAAAACGTTAGCCTGCCCAAAAGAAATAGAAGAAACTAATACTCCAAAAACGGTTAATACAAAATTTCTCAAATTCATAACTCGTAAGTTTATTTTTTTAATTGGTTAACTCTACAATAACCGGAGATATTTTTTTCAATTTATATCCGGCATTGGTAGTTAACTGTGCTTTTATGTCAATAATTTGAATAGAAGAACCTCTTTTAGCTTTCTGCAATGCAGATTTGGCTTTAGAATCCAATCTACCTCCATTAACACTAACAGTTGGTTGCCCTTCTACTTTAAATTTGAATCCAGTTACTGTTAACTTGATATCAAAATCAAAATCGGGTAAGATAGCCCCTATAGAAGAAATTTCAACTGCATTTCTAGCCATTTTAATAGATCCATCTTCACCACGTATGGTTCCTACTGGTCTTGGGATATCTTTAATTCTAAATTTCTTGCTATCGCTTACTGAAGCTCCGTTTGGCAACTTACCACTAACCTGAATATTTACTTCTCTTGCTTGTACAGTAGTTACATCCATCACATATTTACCTGCACCGCCAAGTTTTTTTAATCCAGGAGCAGATGCATTAACTGTTGGTACACCAGGAATAGAGATTGTCATTGGGTTACTTACCCCACGATATACCACATTCATTTTATCTGCTGAGATAACTGCTGAATTTGGTTTAGGAATAACTGCATACGAACTTTTGATAGGAATAGTTACTATAGAGTCTCCTTCCTTAAATTGAAGCTCACCATCTATTTCTCTTTCTCCAACATTACCTGCTGGAAAATCCAACATAATCTGTCCATTATTAACTTCCGTTTGCTCTTTGCCGTTAACCATTACTTTGGTTGGCTTAAGAGTAGCATCAAAACGTCCAAGAACGATTCTTCCTTTAAAACTCTCTCCGCTAAAAAAAGCTGTTTTATCCGGAACTACTATCGCTTCATAGTTACTAAATGAAAGTTCAGAAGCTTGTTGACCTGCTAATAAGGCAGAAAGCACTTTGCTTTCGGTTGTCTTAACATCTGCTTGCATCTGTGTTAGTTTGGTTAATGAAGCAACTAATGGGAAACCTTCAAAATTATATTTTAGCCAGTTTTTAGTAACTCCATCACCATCTTTAACATCGTCAGTTTTAAAAGTTTTTTCTACATCGTCAGCTACTGCTGGCTCTACTTCTTTAACAGATCGTATTGCTGAAGAAACACCATCTCTATATTTGGATACATTATCCAAAAACTCTTGTGCGGATGCAGTAATAACTCCACCTTCAAAAAATTTGGTATCTAGCTCATCTCCTTTATCCATCGCTTCATAATCAGTTGGGTTGTCTCTTCCTTCTAATAATTCGGCTTTAATTTTATCCAAATAAGTGTTAAATTCATTTGATAAAGCACTAATTTGATCTGCTTTCTCTTTTAACGGAGCGTATTTTTCTGGTTGTTCTGAAACTTTTTCAGCTAATCCTGCCATAAATGCACTATTACGTTGCGTAGACAGTGTATTTGATTCGGTTAGTTTTTCATTCATCAAACCGAAAGCTGATAATACTTCTTTTGACATGTTTAGTGCCATCATTGCAATGAAAACCAGATACATTAGGTTAATCATCTTCTGCCTTGGGGATAGTTTTCCTCCTGCCATTCTTTTTAGATTTTTGGTAGTTATTTTAAAATAATTAATTAATAAAAATGTTAACTTCTGCTCATTGCAGTTAACATACCACCATATACTCCATTAAGAGAAGAAAGGTTACTAGCAAGGTTTTCCATTTGATGTTTAAGCTTAGTTGCATTGTCTGCTATTGCCTGATTAGCTTCAGCCTGGCGTGCAGAAGACTCTAACTGTACTTTATACAAGCTATTTAAAGATTCCATTTGAGCAGCTGCTCTTGTAATTTCTTCACTATATTTTTGTTGCCCCTGAATAGAATCTATTGTTGGAGCAATACCTTTTGCAGCACCTTCAAAATTACGAATACTCTCACCAAGGCTGTTCATAAGATTAGAATCTAATCTAGCTTCTTTTAACATCTCGTCTAATTTTTTAGACAACAAACCTTCTGGAGTTGCTTCTTTTTCTTTTTTGTCTTTTTTATTTCCTCCTGCCAGTTCAGGATACACAAGAGACCAATCTAATTCGTTATCTACTGGTTCAAATGCAGAAACTGTAAATACCAATGCTTCTGTAATAAGACCAACAATAAGCATTTCATTACCTAATGGCCAGTGCATAATTTTAAAAAGTGCACCTAATATTACAACGGCTGCTCCCAGACCGTATACCATATTCATTAATTTCTTGCTTGCTTTTGAATTTGCCATAATAAATTTTGTTTTGTTTTTTAAATCAATAGTTTTAAAAAAAGGTTAGTAATTAAGTTTGATAGAAAATTTTGGGACTTATTTTTGATTCTGAGTATTAGCTTCTCCAGTCACGTCAGTACCCATATAGTCCTGAACGGTTCTAAATCCGATATAACTCCTCGCAGAATCAGCGTATTCATAATCTCTTGTGCTTACTTGTAGGAAATAAGCAACATCTTTCCAGGATCCACCACGTACGACTTTACGTTTATTTTCGTCATCATTGACATTTGGGTTCATTGATGAAACATATTCGTATGCTGCCGGATCATAGGACGACTGTACCCACTCAGAAACATTACCTGCCATGTTATATAGGTTATAATCATTTGGGTCAAACGTTTTGGCTTCTACAGTATATAAAAAGTTATCTGCTGCATAGTTTCCTCTAAGGGGTTTAAAGTTTGCTAAAAAACAGCCTCTATCATTTAATGCGTATGGACCACCCCATGGATACGTTGCTGATTCGAGGCCACCTCTGGCAGCGTATTCCCATTCTGCTTCTGTAGGCAGTCTGAAATAATTTACAAATTCTTTACCTTTTCTTTTTTGATAGGTGTTTTTTTCTATGGTTCTCCAACGACAAAAGGCTTTGGCTTGCTCCCAAGAAACCCCTACCACTGGATAATCATCGTAAGCACTATGCCAAAAATAGTCATTATGCATAGGCTCATTGTATGAGTAATTAAAATCCTTAATCCATACAGTTGTATCGGGATACACTTCAATTACTTCTTCTTTTACGAAATCTTTTCTTCCTCCTTTTTTTGCTCTAGCTGCTGCCTGAATATCCATCCATGTAAATCTAAATTGAAATTTACTTACATCCAGAGTTCTTCTTCCGTTATAGGATTCTTCTAATGGTATATACATAGTATCCATAACTTCTGCATAAAACTCATCCGGATAGTCTTCAACATTCCATTCGATATCTATATCTTTATTGAGTCTTCTACCTTCATAGCCAGTCTCTCCTGTGCCACTGTAGTTATCGTACATGTATTTTTCATAGACAGACATATTCTCGGTATCTGCATCTAAGAATGCATATTCTCCGATACCATCATCACCCGGGGTTTTACCCAGATCATCTGCCATTATTGCTAATCTCATTCTAACTACAGAATCACGAACCCAACTTACAAATTGTCGATACTCACTGTTTGTGATTTCAGTTTCGTCCATATAAAATGATCGAACAGTAACCATTCTTGTGGGAGCGTTTGCGATAGCTGCTTTGTCATCATCCGATTTACCCATAATGAACGATCCTCCGGGGATGAGAACCATACCATACGGTTTTTCGGGGTGCCATTTTTTTCCTTGTGCTCCAACCAGTTCTCCTCGGTTTCCTCCGCCACAACTGTAGAGCATTGCTAAAATAGCAAATAGTGATACAAATTTCTTCATAACGTGTTTTAGGTTAAGATCTTCTAGATTTAAGGACGTAAACCTATTTATTTATTTCCAGAAAAACAATTTTTTTCCAAAAAAAACCTTAAATCAGCCTAATAAAAATGTTAAACTTCGTTTTTTCGTTTTGCCTTATACCATCTTTCAGGTATTTCTTGATTACAAGCACGCTCATAATCGTTGTATGTGCATGGTAATAACGTATGTCTTTGCAATTTATTATTCCCAGATGAAATAAATGGTATTTCTATCCACCATCTTCCGGTCATTGCACTTTTGTAAAAAGATAA
Source organism: Aquimarina sp. (assembly GCF_977115655.1). NCBI lineage: Bacteria > Pseudomonadati > Bacteroidota > Flavobacteriia > Flavobacteriales > Flavobacteriaceae > Aquimarina > Aquimarina sp. The sequence goes on along the minus strand of NZ_CDSBKO010000026.1, from coordinate 42,468 downwards.
TATTTCGTTTTCGACAGGAACATTATAGTGTAATGTGCTTTTTAATTCTCTTATATTAAGCTCATTAGACCTGTAGTTAACTCCTTCTATAAAGTACCATATAATTTGTGCTATTAATAATGTTGTTGTTGTTTCATTTTTAAAATTCTTAAATTCATAAATACCAAAACTTTTAACTTTATCGCTAATACCTGCATATCTGGAAATAGCGCATATTTCCCGACCGTCAAAACCATTAGGAGAAGAAACAAGCCCACTCAGACTTAAAGAATTTATAGCCCCTAAATCCAGAGATACAAGATCTGCATCCCTCATAATAGGTTCGGCTATAGTTATATCTGCTATAACCTCTCCCAAGCGATATGCATCAAAATATAGTTTTTCTATTAGATCAATTTCTTCTTGTGCATTAAAATATGTTTGATATCCTATATTACTATAGTTAAACAAATTATACGGTTGCTCAACTATAATTTTACTTACATAAGATATGTTTGTTATGGATTGAGAAGAGTTACCTAAATCAAATTTACTATCTATATTCACTAAATTGACCATGCGCTCCAAAACATCAAAAGATCTATATTGGGCATATACTAAATCCTGGCTACCTCCCAAAATAACAGGAATAATATCTTTTTTTAATAAACCAGACAGCACTTCGCGCACCAAATAATAGGTATCGCTAACTTCGTTTCCCGGTACAACATCTCCCAGATCTACTATATTTGTACTCCAATTACCCGGATAAAGTTCATATAGTGATTTGCGAATGTTATCAAAGTTTAATTCTTCTCCAGAAAAATTAACTTCATTTCTGTTTTCACGAATACCCAGAATAGCAATATTTGTTTTCTCTAAATCCGGAAATCCATCTTCTGTTGTATGGATTCTAATTTGTTTTCCCAATGTGTGCTCAGAAAGTGTTTCAGTATGAGCTACAACTAAATTACTAACGGGCACAAGAAATTCAAAAGACATATTTTATTTCTTTTTAGCAGTCTTCGCTATAGTTTTCTTTTTTGGTGCAGGTTTTTTCTTTGGTGCATTTTTTTCTATAAGGTCTTTTACATTATCCAAAGTCAATTTTGCTGCATCCACAGTCTTTGGTAATTCAATTTTAACTTTACCTTTTATAATATTACTACGCCCCCATCTTGCTTTCTCTACCCGAATCCCTTCGTCTTTCCAATTATGAATAACTTTATCTATATCCTTTTGTTTCTTTTCTTCGATAAGATGAATTATATCTTGATCAGAAAGATTATCAAAATCATATTTTTTATTCACATTAATGAATATTCCATTCCATTTAATAAAAGGTCCAAATCTCCCTGTCCCTTTTTGAACCGGAAGGTTTTCATACATATACACAGGGGCATCTGCTTTTTCTTTAGCATCTATCAACTCGATAGCCCTGTCTAAATTAGTGCTCAGAGGGTCTTCTCCTTTTTCTAAGGAGACAAACTTCTCTCCAAAACGCACATAAGGTCCAAATCTACCATTGTTTACCACTATAGTTTCTCCTTTATAAACTCCCAACTCTTTTGGCAGTTGAAAAAGATCCATTGCTTCTTCAAAAGTAATCCCACTTAATGTTTGACCCGGGGGCAAACTTGCGAACTTTGGTTTATCTTCATCCTCAACACTACCTATTTGAACCATGGGTCCAAATTTGCCTAATCGCACACTAACTACTTTACCTGTAGACGGGTCTTCGCCCAATACCCTTTCTCCTACTTCTCTTTCTGCATTTTGAGAAACATCTTCTACTCTTGGGTGAAATTCTTGATAAAACGCTCTCATTACATGAGTCCAATCCTCTTGTCCTTCGGCTATTTCGTCAAAATCCTGCTCTACTTTTGCTGTAAAATTATAATCCAGAATCGCAGCAAAATGGTTTACCAGAAAATCATTTACTACCATTCCCACATCTGTTGGGATCAATTTCCCCTTGTCACTACCTACTTTTTCAGATAGTTTTTTTTCTTTAACAGCCCCCCCAGAAAGGATCATCTGCGTGTATTTTCGCTCTTCTCCTTCTTTAGAGCCTTTTTCTACATAGTTTCTGTTTTGAATTGTGGAAATTGTAGGGGCATACGTTGATGGTCTTCCTATTCCTAATTCTTCTAATTTTTTAACCAACGCAGCTTCTGTATATCTACTAGGTGGTCTAGTAAATCTTTCTGTAGCAGAAATATAGCTGTTAAACAAGTTTTCCTGAACTTTCATTGCAGGAAGAATCCCTTCCTGTTCTTCATCTTCTTCGTCATTCCCTTCCAGATATACTTTCAAAAACCCTTCAAACTTTATTACTTCTCCATTGGCTGTAAATTGCTCTTTATGTGTATTGGCTTCTATTTTTACATTGGTTCTTTCTAATCTGGCATCACTCATTTGCGAAGCAATAGCTCGTTTCCAAATTAATTCATACAATCGTTGCTGATCGTGATCTACATCTACACTATGCATAGAAAAGTCTGTTGGTCGTATAGCTTCGTGAGCTTCCTGAGCTCCTTTGGTTTTACCTTTGTATTGCCTTGGCTCGCTATACTCTTGCCCATACGCAGAGTCTATTTCTGCTTTTGCGCCATTTTGAGCCTCTACAGATAGATTTACACTATCTGTTCTCATATATGTAATCAACCCTGCTTCGTATAACCGTTGTGCCATGGTCATTGTTTTACTAACAGAAAAATATAATTTTCTTGAAGCTTCTTGTTGCAGAGTAGAGGTTGTAAATGGTGGTGCTGGTGATTTTTTTGCTGGTTTTGTAGATAAATCTGCTACTTTAAAAGACGCTCCGAGGTTTTTCTGTAAAAATACCTGGGCTTCTTCTTTTGTGTTAAAATTCTTTGGCAGTTTAGCTTTAAAAAATTTACCTTCTTCATTAGAAAACTCTGCATCAATTCGATACGAAGCCTCTGCGCTAAAATCCAATATCTCCCGTTCTCTTTCTACTATTAATCGCACAGATACTGATTGCACTCTACCGGCAGACAATCCTCCTTTGACTTTTCGCCATAAAACCGGCGATAGCTCATACCCTACCAAACGATCCAAAACCCTTCTGGCTTGCTGCGCATTTACCAGATTATAATCTATACTGCGAGGATTTTCTATAGCTTTTAGGATTGCGTTTTTTGTAATTTCATGAAACACAATGCGTTTCGTTTTATTTTTATCCAATTTTAAGGTTTCTGCAAGATGCCATGCAATTGCCTCTCCTTCTCGATCCTCATCACTTGCCAACCAAACCATATCTGCCTTCTCAGAAAGATCTTTTAGTTTTTTAACAACATCTCTTTTATCTTTAGAAACAATATATTTAGGTTCAAAATTACCTTCAACATCTACTCCCAACTCTTTGGAAGGCAAATCAGCAATATGTCCAAAACTGGATGCTACTGTATATTCTTTTCCCAGGAATTTTTCTATAGTTTTTGCCTTAGCAGGCGACTCCACAATCACTAAATTCTTAGCCATAATCCTTTAATTTCTGACGACAAAAGTATATGAATTTTTTGATATCAAGATTCTTTATCAAAAAATTAGTTAAAAAAAAACCTGTCGATCAGCAGGATTTTTACTTTTTATTTTATTAATAATGTATTTTCATTTTCAAATCCTTCTTCTTCAAAACCTAATGAGTTCTTATACACAAAATATACTGGCAGCAATGTAAAAGAGGAGGTAAAAAACACTCCAATAAAACACATAATAAAACCCGTCATCATCGCTAATATAGAGGAAACCCAGACTAAACCAAAAACGAGCAGCCATTTTTTATTTCCTAATTTAAAACTTGCTTTTATTAAATCTGAAACATTCATTTCTGGATTAAAAGCAAACAAAACCCCTAACAATTGTAATGGCACAATTACATAAAAAACAGGAAAATAACATAGCCCTATAGCTAATAGTACTATTCCAAAAGTTGCTATAGAAAGAAGGAGCACTTTTTTTAAGTATTTCCCTTTGAGAAAAACAAAATACGAGGATGTCTCTGGAAGACCCAGATCTACCTGTCTGCATACCACATAAAAATGTGCTGTAATCCCAAATTGCACTGCTGACATCAGAATAGACACCCCAAAAACCAATAGTATAAACAAAATTAAAAGACCTATAGATAATCCTTCGCCCAGATATTCATTCAAATAACCATCCTCATATCCTGAAGATACTGCTGTTAAAGTAATAACAGGTATATACATTATAAAAATCAACGGAATCATAACTAAAAAAGAAATAAGCAGGTGCAAAAATCCCTGAAGCCATACTTTTTTAAAAAGTTCGATACTTTTGCTAAAAATATCTCCAAAATCTAAAGGTTTACAATTCCCTATCTTCGCAAAGAGTTTATCTGATGTCATATATCTTAGTATCTATATTTTTATTTAATTGGAAAAGAGATCAAATATAGATTTTTTGCAAAAATAAACCTCTGCCACTTTGTCATAAATCGTATTAAAAAGTATCTTTGCACATTATTTGACACCGATTGATAAGGAATTATTTTTTTATGGAGAAGATTATTGACGAAGATAAGCAAGGGCAACCCTTGGTTTTGGATCAAAACAAAAACAACCAACGTAAACTTTTTATTGAAAGTTATGGTTGTCAAATGAATTTTAGTGACAGTGAAATTGTTGCCTCAATTTTGGCTAAAGAAGGGTTTAATACCACCCAACATCTGGAAGATGCCGATTTGGTATTGGTAAACACTTGTTCTATTCGCGAAAAAGCAGAACAAACAGTTCGAAAACGATTAGAAAAATATAATGCTGTAAAAAAGATTAACCCAGGAATGAAGGTTGGGGTTCTGGGCTGTATGGCAGAAAGATTAAAAAGTAAATTTTTGGAAGAAGAAAAAATCGTAGATCTTGTTGTTGGTCCCGATGCTTATAAAGATTTACCAAATTTAATTGAAGAAGTAGATGCCGGGCGCAATGCTGTAAATGTAGTTCTTTCTAAAGAAGAAACTTATGGTGATATCTCCCCTATACGTCTGCAAAGCAATGGGGTGTCTGCTTTTGTATCTATAACCAGAGGATGCGATAACATGTGTACATTTTGTGTGGTTCCTTTTACCAGAGGAAGAGAGCGAAGCAGGGACCCGCAAAGCATCCTTGAAGAAATTGATGATTTGGTCAATCAAAACTTTAAAGAAATCACTTTACTGGGGCAAAATGTGGATAGCTATTTATGGTATGGTGGTGGTCTGAAAAAAGATTTTGAAAAAGCCAGCGATTTTCAAAAAGCTACAGCTATAAATTTTGCAAAACTTTTGGATATGACCGCAAAAAAACATCCTAAGTTACGCATCCGTTTTTCTACATCTAATCCACAAGATATGACTTTGGACGTTATAGAGGTTATGGCTAAACATAAAAACATCTGCAAACACATACACCTCCCTATTCAAAGTGGAAGTGACCGCATTTTAAAAGAAATGAATCGCTTACACACCAGACAGGAATATATCGAACTAGTAAACAACATAAAAAAAATAATTCCCGACTGCGCTATAACTCAGGATATGATTATTGGCTTTCCTACAGAAACCGAAGAGGATCATAAGGACACATTGTCCTTGTTGGAACATATAAAATACGAACATGGTTATATGTATGCTTATTCGGAAAGACCGGGGACACTTGCTGAACGCAAACTAGAAGACGATGTACCAGAGGAAACCAAAAAAAGAAGGCTTGACGAAGTCATACAACTACAGCGTAGCCATAGTGCATACAGGCACCAAAGCTATACAGGACAAACGTTTGAAGTACTAATCGAAAAAGAGTCTAAAAAATCAGACCAACACTGGAGTGGCAGGACCACAAAAAATATTGTAGCAATATTTCCGAAAGAAAATTATAAAATAGGAGATTTTGTAATGGTTCGTATAGATCAATGCACTAGCGCTACTTTACTTGGGAAGGCTATTGGGTATTCTGACAATAATTAGTCAAACATAAAGATTTAAAAATAAAAAAAACTAATACTAGTTTATTATAACATGGAATCAGTTCAAGCTACAAAACAAAGATTCGGAATCATAGGCAATGATCCTAAACTAAATCGTGCAGTAGAAAAGGCCATTCAGGTGGCACCTACTGATATTTCTGTTTTAGTTACTGGAGAAAGTGGTGTAGGTAAAGAAAGTATTCCTAAAATAATACACTCTTTATCGCATCGTAAACATGGTAAGTATATTGCTGTAAACTGTGGGGCTATCCCCGAAGGAACAATAGACAGTGAACTTTTTGGTCACGAAAAAGGAGCATTTACAGGGGCTACACAAACCAGAAGTGGTTATTTTGAAGTTGCCGACAAAGGAACTATATTTTTGGATGAGGTAGGAGAGCTCCCTCTTACTACCCAAGTTCGTCTTTTAAGGGTTTTAGAAAATGGAGAGTTCATAAAAGTAGGGTCTTCAAAAGTACAAAAAACAGATGTTCGAATTGTTGCTGCAACCAATGTAAATATGTTTGAAGCAATCAAAAAAGAAAAATTCAGAGAAGATCTGTATTATCGTCTTAGCACCGTAGAAATTCTTTTGCCACCTCTTAGAAATCGTAAAGAAGATATTCATTTGCTGTTCAGAAAGTTTGCTTCTGATTTTGCAACCAAATACAAAATGCCAACCATACGATTAAGTGATGAAGCAGTTATACTCTTGGAAAAATATCATTGGAGCGGTAATATCAGGCAATTACGCAACATTGCTGAGCAAATTTCAGTCCTTGAACAAAATAGAATCATAACAGCAGCTTCTCTTCATGGGTATCTGCCAAATATGGGCAATAATTTACCCGCAGTAATTTCTTCGGATAAAAAAGAAAGTAATTTTAGTAATGAAAGAGAAATTTTATACAAAGTGTTATTTGATATGAAAAGTGATCTTAATGATCTAAAAAAGCTTACTATGGAGTTGATGCAAAATGGAAACAACCAACAAGTACAAAAAGATAACGAAGGGTTAATTCAAAAAATTTACCAAGAAAAAGAAGAATTGCATTTTGAAAAACCGGTAAGAAAACCTACCTCTGAGGTGTTTGAAATCCAACCGCAAACCACTATACAAAGAGCTGAAGACGATAAATATCACTTTGCTGAAGAAATCGAGGAAGAAGAAACACTATCCCTTCATGACAAGGAACTAGAGTTAATCAAAAAATCTTTGGAACGTCACAGAGGTAAACGAAAAGCTGCTGCAGAAGAATTGGGAATCAGTGAGCGCACCTTGTACAGAAAAATAAAACAATATGACCTTTAATTATGACCTTTAATAAGGTTTTCAGGGTGTTATTTTACCCAAAAACCATTGGGCACTTTTTAAAAAAAACAGCTAATAACAAAGAAATTATAAAATACAAATGACCAAACTAAAATGTATTATTGTATTGATTTTAAGCATTCCTTTGCTTCAAGGATGTGGTGCATACTCTTTTAGCGGAATATCTATTTCGCCAGAAACAAAAACATTTCAGGTAAACTTTTTTCAAAACCAATCTCCAAGAATTTTTCCCGGAGCAGATCAAACTTTTACAAACCAATTACAGGATCTTATCTTAAACCAAACTAACCTTAGCCTAACAAATTCTGGAGGAGATATTGTTTATGAAGGAGAAATTGTACAGGATTATGTATCCCCCAATACTGCTACATCAGACAATACAGCAGCCCAAAACCGTTTGACCATCGCAGTAAACATGAGGTTTTATGACGCAAAAGATTCTAAACAAGATATGGAACAACGTTTTTCATTTTTCTTTGACTACCCGGCTTCTTCATCAGAAAATACGATAAGAGATGAGGCTATGCAGGTGATTTTTGAAAGAATTACACAAGACATATTTAATGCTACTTTGGCAAAGTGGTAAATTATTTTGACTGTTTTAGTTTAAATTCTTATAGCAAAAATATATAATTACAAATACTTGAATACCAAAGAGCTTACATACATATTACAGAACCCCGAACAATTAGATAAAGAAAAAGGACATGCTCTGGAAAAAATCATCAGAACATTTCCTTATTTTCAATCTGCAAGATCTTTATTTCTAAAATTCTTAAAATCTCAAGAAAGTTTCAGATACAATCAAGAATTAAAAATTACTGCGGCATATACCACTGACCGAAGTGTGTTATTTGACTTTATTACCTCGGATCTTTTTAAAGAAAACACACAAAATCAAAGTGCAAAAAAGAAACCTAGTTTTGAAATAGAAGTTATTGATCCTCAAGAAATAAAAGCATCACCCAGAATGACCATGGATGAAGCTATACGAATGAAAATAAAAGAAGCTGAGGATGTTCTTGACCCCGCACTATTTTTTGCACGAAAAGAAAATGAAATTTCCATAGATCCTGAAAAAGAACCCGGAATTTTAAAAACAGAAAGCAATTTTGAAGCTATTGAAGAGCAATCCCAAACTCCTGAAGATATACTACAGATAGACAAGCCTCTGGATTTTAATAAAAAAGAAACACACTCTTTTGCAGAATGGCTAAAACTTACCTCTTTAGATCCTATAAAAAGAGAACCTGATCAAAAAACAACGTCATCTGATTCTAAAAATGAAAAAAATACGTCTCAAAAATTTTTAGAACAAAAAGATAAATTTGATTTAATTGATGAGTTTATCGCAAGTAATCCTAAAATAAAACCTGTTGCCAAAAATGCCCCTACCCGCGATCTGACAAAAGAAAACATGGTGCCAACAGACGAATTAATGACAGAAACTCTGGCTCGGGTTTATCTAACTCAAAAAAATTATAAAAAGGCAATTCAAGCATACAATATATTAATTTTGAAAAATCCCGAAAAAAGTGGTTTCTTTGCAGACCAAATTCGAGCAATAAAAAAAATACAAGAAAATAAATAATAATATAACCAATGACAACTTTCTCAATTTTCCTGATACTTATCGTTATTGTATCTTTCTTACTGGTAGTAGTAATTATGGTACAAAATCCTAAGGGAGGTGGATTATCCTCTTCTTTTGGCGGCGGTGGGACACAACAATTAGGTGGTGTTAAAAAAACTACCGATTTTTTAGACAAAAGCACATGGACTCTAGCTACCCTGTTATTAGTTTTGATTCTATTATCGAATGTTGATTTAATGGGAGGAAATTCTATTCCAGAATCAAAAGTAAATACTGAAGATATTCAGGTAGAAGCTCCTGTAACTCCTCCTGCGACAAAAGAAGATGACAAAGAATAACTTCTTATAAAAAATTAAAATAATTCAAATGCCGACTTGTCATAAAGCCGGCATTTTTTATTTCAATTTGTCAGTATCCATTTACTGGCATAATTTCTGAAATAATATGCTTTGAAGATTTCATTTTAATTTTATAATAAAAACTAATCATAATGGGAGTAAACATTAAACCTCTTTCAGATCGTGTAGTCGTAGAGCCATTACCGGCAGAGACACAAACAGCATCAGGATTGTTCATTCCTGATTCAGCTCAGGAAAAACAGCAAAAAGGCAAAGTAGCTGCTGTAGGTAGCGGCAAAAAAGATCATGACATGACTGTTAAAGTTGGAGACACTGTACTTTATGGTAAATATGCCGGTACGGAGTTAAAATTAGATGGGAAAGATTATCTAATCATGCGTGAGGATGATATCCTAGCTATCGTATAAGGAAACCTATCAATTAAAAATCAAAAAAACAAATCTAGTATTATATTACCCTACAAACTCCAATAAATATTTTTGGAATCTGAGGTAATAAAATTAGAGATTTAATTTTTAAAAAAATTAAAAACAAATCAATTATGGCAAAAGACATAAAATTTGACATAGAGGCAAGAGATGGTATCAAACGCGGTGTTGATGCATTAGCTAACGCAGTAAAAGTAACTTTAGGGCCCAAAGGTCGTAACGTAATTATTAGTAAATCTTTTGGTGCTCCTACTGTGACCAAAGACGGGGTTTCTGTAGCTAAAGAAATAGAGCTAGAAGATCCTTTAGAAAATATGGGGGCTCAAATGGTAAAAGAAGTAGCCTCTAAAACCAATGATTTGGCTGGTGATGGTACTACCACAGCAACTGTATTGGCACAAGCGATAGTAAAAGAAGGACTTAAAAATGTAGCTGCAGGAGCTAATCCTATGGATCTGAAACGTGGTATCGATAAGGCTGTTGAAGCCATTACTGCAGATCTTGAAAAACAAGCTCAAGAGGTAGGAGACTCTTCTGATAAAATCAAACAAGTTGCTGCTATTTCTGCCAATAATGATGAAACTATTGGAGATCTTATTGCTCAGGCTTTCGGAAAAGTTGGTAAAGAAGGGGTTATCACAGTAGAGGAAGCTAAAGGTACAGATACTACTGTAGATATTGTAGAAGGGATGCAATTTGACAGAGGATATCTTTCTCCGTATTTTGTGACCAATAGTGAAAAAATGACAGCAGATCTTGAAAATCCATATATCTTATTATATGATAAAAAGATTTCTGCTATGAAAGATTTACTTCCTGTTTTAGAGCCTGTTGCCCAAACCGGAAAACCTCTTTTAATCATTGCTGAGGATGTAGATGGTGAAGCATTAGCTACATTGGTAGTAAACAAACTACGTGGTGCATTAAAAATTGCAGCTGTAAAAGCTCCTGGTTTTGGAGACCGACGTAAAGCTATGCTAGAAGATATAGCTATCTTAACAGGTGGTACTGTAATCTCTGAAGAACGTGGTTTTACCTTAGAAAATGCGACTATAGAACATTTGGGTACTGCAGAAAAAGTAGCAATTGACAAAGATAATACTACCGTAGTAAATGGTGCTGGTGGAGAAGATTTAATCAAAAATAGAGTAAATCAAATTAAAGCTCAGATTGAAACTACTACTTCTGATTATGATAAAGAAAAACTACAGGAGCGTTTAGCTAAACTAGCTGGTGGGGTTGCTGTATTATATGTAGGTGCTGCTTCTGAAGTAGAAATGAAAGAGAAAAAGGATCGTGTAGATGATGCACTTCATGCAACTCGTGCTGCTGTTGAAGAAGGTATTGTTGCTGGTGGTGGTGTAGCTCTGGTTAGAGCTAAATCTGTATTAGACAATGTAAAAACCGAAAACGCAGATGAGGCTACAGGGGTACAAATCGTTAATCGTGCAATCGAATCCCCTCTTAGAACTATTGTTGAAAATGCAGGAGGAGAAGGATCTGTAGTAATTGCTAAAGTATTAGAAGGAAAAGACAACTTTGGTTATGATGCAAAATCTGAAACTTATGTAGACATGCTTAAAGCAGGTATCATCGATCCTAAAAAAGTAACTCGTATTGCTTTAGAAAATGCTGCTTCTGTAGCAGGAATGATCCTTACTACCGAGTGCGCTTTAATAGACATAAAAGAAGAATCTGCCGGAGGTGGAATGCCACCAATGGGCGGAGGTATGCCAGGAATGATGTAGCCGCCTAGCGACAGTGAAATTATTTAGCAAGTTTATGAATATAAATTTGTTAAAAATCTAAAACCATCTCGAATCATCGAGATGGTTTTTTTAAATTACACACTTCCTTACTTAGTGCCCTTAATTTAAAAAAATGTTACCTACCTTATTCTTTCAATAAATGTAGTAACATTATCTCTACGAAAAGAAACATTATTATTGTCTCCATTTGTATTTGTTGTATCTGCATACGTTTTTATAATCTTGACCATTACAAAAATATTTGCATCTGCAGCATTAAGTATTTTGGTATTAGTTGTATCCCTTAAAAAAAATTCAGTAGTAATTTTTGTTTCTACCCCAAAAAGATTTTCAATTTTCATAAAACTAAACACTTGTCCCGATGGAAACAATTGTGTTTCTATAAATGTAGATTCGTCAATTATACCGTTAATAGTTAAATCTTCATAAGCAATTATTAAAACAGAATCTACAGGATTCTCCCCGGTAGCAGCAGTAGTAAAAACACCATTATTGATTTTCATTCTATATTCATACCGTACAGATGTTGGGTTTTGTGTTCCTGTTGTTGCATTAAAAAAAGTACTATACTTTCCTGCTACAGTTAATCTATTTGCTCCAGCATTATTAAACGCACCAATTATCCCGTTTCCACCATCATACGATATTTCTTGTGTTATTAAAGCTGACAAATTTAATTGCGGATTAATATTGTAGCTGTACACTTTAATATTTACAAAATTTTGTAAAGCTAGCTTTTCTACTTCATTATTTGAATTAATCATCAATACATGATCATTAAAACTTCCATTAGTAAGACCTGTTAACTTTATTTTTACGAAGGTTACTAGTTTTGAAACCAGATCCCCTATTATCGTATTCCCAATATTTAATACATTATTTATACCATGACCCCCAATATTTATATTAGCTCCTATAACAATATTGTTGCTTCCACTTCCATCACCAGAAACTGTATTTCCTCCTACATAAACATTATTATCTCCAAGAACCCTATTTGTAGCTGCTTTAGAGCCAATTATAACATTATTATTTGAGTTATTATTTCCATTTGTTCCTAATCCTGAGAATGCAGCCTGACCTACAATGACATTATCATTACCTACACCATCCAGTATAGTTTCTTTGCCCACTACAACATTTCTAGCCCCTCTGGTTTCTCCTGTTGAATCCGGGACTTCTTTAGTTCCTAACAAAACATTAGAATTATCAGATTGTGCATCACTCAAATCATCTATTTGCAAAGTAGCTGATGATAGAATTTCTACATTGCCATTTTGATCCGGAGTATTTCCATTAACAGATGTTACAAAATTGCCTGAAACATCTTTAACACTTTCTCTTGTCACAGAAAAAAAATAGCTTTTAAAATTAAATAGAGAAAGATTAGTCGTGATTTTATAAAAAATTATAGAGCCTTGTTCAAAAGTTGGGTTTTCATTTTTGTCACAGTAAAAGCTTCCTCTTGAATTCTGAAACTCATCATTATTCATAATCTGACCAAAAATTCCTTTAGGATCTAGTCTAGAATTTCTTTTACTCCTATCTATTCCAAAAAAATACTCTCCTTTTGTATTTTTTGAAACCAAATAAGCATTAGGGTTAAAATAAAGATTAGCTCCAGAAAAATCATCTTTTAATTGATCGGTATATATAAATGTGCTATATGTTACAAATTGGCGAATTGCATTTGTTTTTCCTTCCAGATTATAGTAACTGCTCTGAAGTTTTAAAAACTTTTCAGAACTATCTTCGTAAATAGGAAGGATATCATTTTGCTCTATTTGTCTTCCTCCTATACCAATAATACCTTTTCCTCCTTTAATCAAAAATCGTCTTTTTGCCATAATTAACTTTCTAGAAATTCTTTATAATCGTATTCAAAAACTACTATTTCGTCTTCTGCAATAATGATAGGAGGGTCCATACTATTTATCCTTTGCACCAAATCAAAAGGAGCTTCATCTCCTTGTACAAAACCACTTATTTCTCCCAGATTCACAACTCTTATTTTATTATCCTGTACCGTATTATTTACTGGTTTTTCAATCTTTATGGATGTACCATCAGATAAGGTAATTATTTGATTTCCTTTATCATCTTTTTCTACATTGGTGATAAAAACCCCTTCATCCAGATGTACTAAACTATCAATAAGATCTGAAAATTGGGATTCTGTAGGCTTATCTCCTGTCTCGAAATAAGATTTTAATATGGGTTTTGATTTTTTCATCTGTTTTTAGATTAAAAAATTTTTATTACATGTGTATGACTATTCTTTTATAAAGAAAACTTCATTTGCTACTTACTGTTCTTTTGGATCTTCATTTTTTACTGTTATTTTTACTGTATCTGTTGCTTCTGCACCCAGATCATTAGTAACTGATAATGTAAACTCATAAACTCCTTTTTTTAAACCTGTAACTGTTGTAGATAAGTTATTGGGATTTGCTATTTGTGCTGATCCTCCTTTTGTTTTGGTCCACTGTACAGATTGTATATTTTCATTCTCTGGTTCTATAGTACCATTAAGGTTACTCTCATTATTAGGTAATGTGATTGTACGGGTTCTACCTGCATTTACTTTTAATATAGATTCTTTTTTTGTCTCAGAATCCTCTTTATGTACAGATTTATATTCTTTTTTAAGAGTATTAAACTGCTTCCTTAATTCTGTCACATCTTCATCTAACTCTTCTGCTAGTTTGATATCAATCAGTAAAGATTTCAGCCTTTTTTTTATAGAATCTTTTATTGGGATTTTCTGGGTTTCAATAAAAAAATTATTTGACACCTCTTGTATTTTCTCTCTATCATTTTCTTTTATAAATTTTTCGTCTAAACCAAGTAATAAATCCGGATTCTCTACATTCGCTTTTACCATCTTGGTTCCTTCGGGCAAAAGCGTATTATCAATTTCATCGCTATGATACCCAATAACAATTCCATTTTCTATTTGAAAATATGATTCTATTTTCTCCATATTGCTAAATAATTTATCCAAGAGTCACCTCCGTTTTCTGAATTCTGCGCTATTACTACAATTCTATCACTCCTACGGGTATACCTACAGTATAACAAATCATTTCCATCAACATCCCCACTATACTGAATCCACATAATACTAGGTATAAATGCCATAAGATTGCTCATTCTATACCCAAAAGGAGGAAATATATGAGCATAATTTCTATTAAAGTCATTAAAGCCTTGTTGACTTCTACTTGTTGTTCTTACACTACCATAAGTATATCGTAAATTAGAAGATATGTACCCTCTTAAAGTACCTGGGGTTACAATTCTTGTTCTATCAAAAGTAGTATTCACTTCATTTTGTGTCGCAATCTCTGCCTTACCCTTTACGCTCTCTGTAGCATCAGGTGTAATAACACTTTCTCCTATAACCCCCTTACTCACATTTCCATTTCTATCTATAAAAAGAGGGACATTTTCTCTATTTTGAATCTGTTGAACACTTGGGAAATTTAGATTCCCAAAAATTGTGGTTTTATCCCAGTCGTTTGAATAGTTTAGGTTTAAAGTATCCCCGCCATCTACCAGAGCTCTTCCTATAGGTCTATCTGGGTATATTTGTCCTCTACGTCCTGAATAACCTAAATTAAAATCTGCCGACCTTACTATAGCACTAAACGATTCATTAGTATCCAATTTACTAATCTGGTTGGAACCTAAATCCAAATCTCCTGTCATCGGTTTAGAGCCATCTCTTGGCAAATAGTTTTCTTTGACGGTATTAATTTCTGATGAATTATTAGAAATACCTGCTGTCAATTCTAAAATAGAATCAAGAGGTATAAAATCTGATACCAAAAACTCCCCACCTGTTGTAACAAGTTCTCCTATGAGCTCTTCATATACTTTTTTGGGTTGTCCATCTGCGTATTCTAAATCCCCATCATCTCCAGCTCTAAGATCTCTAATTCGTATTCTGGAACCACCACCATTATGCTTTAACCGCAATAATTGTGGTTTAGAAATTTGCATTTCTGATCCATCTAAAGGATTGATAACCGTGATATCAAAAGGAGCTATTATCCATCCATCGTCTGTATCATTAGTAGCCGTTTTGATTAAGTATTTTCCTGTAGGACTTACTCCCCATAAAGCAAAAAGAGCCTCTAACATATCTACAGAGTATGCTTTCTGAATTTGTATTAGTGTTTCTTGCTCCAGAGGAAAACCTCCTTTATATCCAAATAAAACTCTTTTCATCTGTTTATTTTATTATTTTTTTAATTGTCAGATGGAATTCGCCAATAATCATTTCGGTAGGTACAACCTAGTTATTATGGCTCATTTCATGTGTTCATTTTATTATATACCATACGACCCACATATATAAGTAGTCAGGTTAAATTATTTAATAGCTTTATCATTTATATCCATCTCTACTAGAGTGGTTTTTGTATGCTCAACAATTTTCGTCCTTGTTTTTCTTTTCGTTGTTTTTGCAAAGGTGCTGGATTTGCAAAATCATATTTTCTGGTTTCATAACTTTTTGCTGCTAGCTTATAATACTTTACCACTTTATGGAATTTTGGTGTCTGTATTTTTACAGCATCAGGATGATCGCTGTAAGGATGTTTGCCTGCAGCTACTAACATATTGCTTAGTTCTTCTATTTGCTCTAGTTGTTCTTGTTCTGTGATGTTACCATTTTCAAATTCATTTCTAATACAGGATAGCACACTATCGTATTTTTCTTTAGGCAATAATAAATCACTTGGTATATTAATCCTGAAATTAAAATACTGAGTGCTTTGGAAATCCAAATCCCCAGATAAGTATAAAAAATAATTAAAATCTTTATCTACTTCTCCGCTATTTGTATATACATCGATTGCTTCTTGTTTTTCTATTACAATTTCCTGGTGCGTATATAAATACTGGACTTCAGGTCGATGCGCATCTTCTATAAAAATTAGCCCTTGATCTGCTTTATTTTGTGTATATCTATTAGGTCTGTATTTTCTACCTGGGTTGAATAGTTCATTTAACACTTTCTCCAAATATACTACCTGCCCATTGTGTTGCATTTTATATAACGTATCGTCGTACAAATTTTTAAGAGGAGTTAACAATACATTTAACCAAACTACCTGTTTTGACTTTCTAAGTATAGGAGGTAATATCATTAACAGCATCCTAGACCAATCGACTTGTGTATATTTTCTTAACATTTTATTTTCTTAAATATCAAAACTAGCATCGGTTTGAAGGTTATATGGCTTATATTGTATCCTTATAAAACTTGTATCTATATCAAAATACCCAGACGATGGAACAAAAAAGGGATATTCTTTTTTGTTATCTTTATCATCCAGTATTACTATTCTATCTTTACTATTTATAGTGGTATTTTCGCCATCTAACATATCTTGTTGTTTGTAATTAACAATTACTTTTCTTAAAATAGGTAAGTTTACTCCTTCTGCTTTTTGAATATGATCTATCAAGAAAGTGGGAACAAAAGATCCGTTAAACTCTAAAGTTGTTATGTACTCTTTTATAGCAGTCTCCACAGGTGTGTCTGATAAATTTCTAATTAGTTTTCCTGTATTTTCCCCTTCTGTATATAGTACTAACGGGTCTACATACACATCTACATCGATAAGTACAGCGTCTCCTATAGTAGATAGTACTTTTATCTGTGTTCCTGCATCTTTGATTTCATTCATATATGCTCTAAAAGCTTTGCGTTCTGCTTTTAAAAGAGGTACTATTTTATCTCCATCTTGTTTCGCTACTTTCATAAAAATGATACCTACCTGATTATAATAAAATTCACTTATTAGATCAGATAGGGTTTCGGGATCTGTTTCTTCTCCGCTTTCCAAGTCTTCATACAAACGCTCAGATACTGCACAATGCTTAATAATTTTTTTACTTTCTGCATCACTAATATTGCCTAAATCGAATTGAAAATACCCATCTTTCCATACCAGATCTGCTCCATGTACATAGTTTAGAGCTTGCTCTCTATACCAACTAAGAGTGTGTGGTCTGGATAACAATGCATTTTTGTCTACTATTTTTTCATGTATCCATACAGCGGTAGAAACAATATAGATCCATAAACGCCAAATACTGGTTTTAGAGCTACTGTTCAATTCTGCTAACTCTGTATATTTTTCTTTTTCTACAAAGATTTCCTGTTGTATTTCTGCAATCGTGCGCGCCATCTTTATGAGTTATTTATAATCGCTATTTATCTTTGAGGCTTAGGATACAATATTTGTTCTAAGCAAGTTTTTGGTTCAGCTTCTGGGTCTTTGTATACAATAAAATCGTATTCAATTTCCATACAGCCTATCCCTTCACAATTTCTTTTATCTTTAAACAGGTCAATTTCCTTGTCGGTTACTCCTGTAGCAGGTTTTATATTTCTGGATACATAAAACTCTACAATATCTTTTTTTACAGGAGGGCTTTTTACTACGACATCTTCGTATACAGATAATTCCTGATGTCCTGTATGGATCTGATTGTCATCCATAAGTTGAAACAATCCTTCTATACTACCATACTCTTGTAAGGATATATCCAAGATATTTTGATTTTCTTGTGGTTTAATAGCTCCCATCGATATGAATATTTTCTAAATTGTTTACATCTAAATCCTTTACCTGAAAATTATCATACTCTAATTGGTTATTGATTTCATTTTCTAATCTTAATCTGGATATTATCTCTGGGCTTTTTAGGTAATCTGTTATCCCTACTCCAAGAATTGGGTATTCTTTAAAACTTCCTTTATGGGATAACAACAGAAGTTCTATATTTTGCTGATCGGTATCTCCTATTGCAAAATCACCGTTTTTGATACTCAAATCCATGTTTTTATCTAATTTAAAATCTTCCATAAGATTAACTTATTATGGTGGAATTGGATACAACAGGAGCCCCATTATTTCCTGTACCAGTGGATGTTACTTTCATATTTGTTTTTATATGATTTACTACCGCTGTTGCTATTGCTGATGCCATCGTATCTATATAGTTGTTAATTGTATTTTGTGCATCTGTATTGTTATCAGGAGGATTTCCTCCTATATTCACATTGTTTTTTAAGGCAACTTTAATATCATTTGCTAAAGAATTTGCTTTTAAAGGCATACTTATTCTAGTATTTGATTAATCTTATTATTTATCGCAACGAGTGCTCCTACATCAGGGCTTACTCCTTGAGCTACTACTATTTTTGATATTTCTGTTATCAAATCATTTAGTTGATTTTTTAAATTGTTCTCACCAACCTTTAACACAAACTTATCTCCCATCTCAAAATTCAATCCTTTACCTTCGTGTTTAAATACGATCGATTCTTTTTGTAGTACTGCTTGGTACCCTGCTCCTTCATCAAAATCAATTTTAACTGTATCTGATGAATAGTTCACACTTGAAACACCTTTATAGATTGGCGGTGTATTGGTAGCCGTATTACCTACAGATTCTAACCTTTTAAATGATAATTTCGCAGCATTTCCATCCGATTGCATTTGAAAATAAGTATCATCGTCATTCTTTATACGTAAAAATATTTTATCTATTTCAGAATATTGAGAAATGAAGGCTCTGGTTTCTGTAGTTTCAATAATTGATATCAATACCCAGCTCCCTTCTTTGGGTATACAAATTAACCCTTGCTCTTTATCTTGTATAGAAGCTTTAAGTCTTACATTATTAATCTTGGCTCCATCTGCTCTAATTACATCTACGGTATACGCTTCTTCAGCCTCGTGTAAAGAGCTGTCTCCTTCTATATTAACCCGAATTACTTTTGCTGCACAAGTCTGTATTTTATGACCTTCATTCGCTATTTTTTTTATGACTTGTGAAATTTCCATATTCGATTACTCTGCTTTCTGTTTTGAAACTTGTCTTCCTAAACTAATGGTTTGGCGATATCCCCCCAGCCCATAACTACGTTGCACTTCTTCTACCTGAAAGACTCCATTTTTTTCGATATCTTCAGAATTTTCCAAAAAAACCCGGTCTGTTGGCCTCATAAAAGGTTCTCCAAAAGTCACAAAAGTTCCTGTAAGTCCGGTTTGTTTTAAACCTGCTAATCGCAAACTGGCAAAAGAACTTAAAGCTGCTTCTGCCTCTTGAACCTCCTTTTTATATGCAATTTCATCTTCTACTGGTAAAGATTTACTATCCTCATGTAGTATATATTTTTTTACTAACTCCCCATCTGGATCTCCTACTTCAACATAAATAGGGGTATTAGAATTTATAAAGTATTTTTCGGCACGTACCCTTATTTTATGAACACTTTCTTCTTTTACTTTTAAATTATCTTGTATGATGTTGTAATGAAACCTGAACCTTCCTTCTCCTAAAAAAGAATCGCTTTTAAAAAAGTTAATCACATCCCGTACTCCCAATACAGAAAGTGCTTTTTTTAAAAGTGTTTTTGGTAATGGTATTTTTTGTGTCTGAATCTTATATTTATCCATAACTTTTTCTATATCCTCTGCTTCGTATACTAATGGATTGTTGGTTATATGCAATACACTAGTATCTTCTTCTAACTTAAAGTAGGAGTGGATATCATACTCTTCTTTGAGCATATTTAAAAACTGAACAATGTTATGGTTTCGATTAATGATCAGGGTATCTATTTTTTCTTCTAAAATCTCTACTGCAAAAGGTACATCTAGTTCTTGTAGTCGATTTCTAACAAATTCTATTGCATTCTCTACACGTTCAGACGGGTTATTGGAAATAGGGTTTTTAGGGTCTTCTTCTACATCTGCGGTTGCATCTGCTACTATTTTATGTTTTTTTAAGAAATACATAAAATCCTCGCACTCGATACAAACCGGCGCATCTCCTTTTACGGCCTTAATATATCCTCTAAAAGCTGGTTTATAATTACCATCATACCCAAGAAAAATTTCTATATAATGATCTTGTTTAAAAAACTCGTAAATGCTACGCTGCTTTAAATCTATTGGCAATCTGCGGGAAATCTCTATTCCTAATGCATTATTTAACGGGTTAATTACTAACGTTTTGGGCATTTTAACTACCGCAGTATCTGTAAAATGTTTATGAGAAGAGGTAATCACAACATCTTTTACATGCGAAAACTGAAAAACGTCTCCTACAGGCTTTAATGCCGTATCGGTTTCATAAATTTTGATCTTACAGTTAAGATTAAACATTATCTCTTATAATTAATTCTATAGGCTCATCTGATGTTGCCTGTAAAGAAAATTTTTGAATATTTTTTACTCCATCTATAGATGGGATACTATAGTTATCGATCACAATCTCATATACTCCCAAGCGATTAAGTATAGCATGGGTAATCCTTAGGGAATATGGGGCGTTCAAAAATTGTTTGAGTAAGAACAATTTTCCTTTTGGGTAGTCTTTTGTAAACTCATCATTAGCGATAAGACCATTGATTGATATGCTAAAATCTCCATTAGAGATATGTTCTTTTACGGTGTGATCCCTGCCTTCGATCGCAGTTTTTACTATATTTTTAGATCTGCTTGCAGAAATATTCACGGCATCTATACGCAAAAAAGGAAGAACCAGGTTTTTCTTGATTACAGGTTCAAAAATCAAGGGAGCAAATACCGGAAGGTTAAATTCTCCTCCTTTTTTATCTATAATAAAATCTTTAAATTCTGTAATCCCAAGATCTGCTACTTCCTGAATAGCATAATCTACCAATCCTTCATATTGATCCAGTGCCTTGGTAAGATTAATGTTAAAACCCATTTTTTATACTTTTTTTCAAATTACACTGTACTGTTGGCAAATGTTCTTACCAAAATAGTAGCAAGCGTTACTTCGAGTTGTTTGTTTTTATGTTCTTGTAGCCACAAGGCTTCTGATACCAGTTTATAAAACTCATCTATTGGCAGATCGTATGGATCTATATGAAAATAGTGCCGTACCAAAGCAGCAGACTTTTTAATTTCATCTTTACCTGTTTGACTACTAATAGTATGTGTTTTATCGATTGTTGATTGTCGTATTAGAGATTTTCCTGCCGACAACACAAACTCATCTTCATACTCCTTTTGTTCTAATACACATTGATAAAAAAGATATTCTAACGCCTCATATACATTACCTTCTTCTTTCATTACCGTATAGCGATCCATTATAGATAATGTTGGCTTTTTAAAATAGGCGATTTCCTCATCAGATTGTACTTTGATGACATCTTTATATTGTTGTTTCCAATGCTTTATTTGTGATGCTACCTCATCCATACATTTACATTTATAAAGAGATATCTTTTCTTGCTTTATCTAATTCTTCCCGAACAGATCCTTGCTGTGCTCTTCCAGATTCACTATTAACAATTATATTCCCTATGGTTATTGTAGGTACAGTATGATTTTTATTAGTCAAAACACTACCTATACCTGTGGTATCGGGTATTGGCGGGTTTTCATTAAGTCCCTGACTTTGTTCTGAGTTTGTAGCTCTTAAATTCATACTCCTGTTTTGATTTGTTCCTATCTACTATGTATAAAAATAGAAAACTTGATACAGGAATATTTGACCTATACAAAGGCTTTTCTGTGTTTGCAGTAAGTTTTTTGTAAATAAAAAAAACTCAGAGTATTACTAATGCTTTTTTATTGCATTGAAAACCTGAATTTTTGTATAAATTTTTGGATTAAAGTCTTTTTAGGCGTTCGAGCGGGCTATACGCTATATCTTTTTATTTGTAATCGACTGTACTCTATACAAAATATGCTACCAGTAACAAATAAAAAGGATGTCGCTTCTATCCCTAACGCAAATACTAGATAGGATTACTAACAGAATTATAAAATACACAGTGGATAGAAACAAAACAACAATACATTGGATCCCAGCCTACGCTCCATGTCATTAAGCAAAAAATTTAAACTATTGATTTAAAACATGTTAATTATAGATTCCGGCCTACGCCGGAATGACAAAATATCCAAAATACAATACTTTCTGCTTGTCATTTCAGCACTTTGACTTAGCTCAGTACAAACTAAAGGCTACAATCCATAGTAGAAGTAAAGAAGTATTTTGCTTTTACAGATGTTTAATCCTTAAAATGATACAGCTTAACTTAATGACATTGATCCTACGTTGAAACAAAAGAAGAAACTATTACTATCCTCTACGGCAACCCGGGATAATTGGCTACAGGCTGAATTTTGATATCCGGAAAACTTTCTGTAAAATATACTTTTAGATCTTCGCCAAATTCTACGATTTGCCACTCTCCACATTGATCTGCAAAATTTTCTACAAACTGTACTTTTAAATCCGGAAAACTATTAACGATCTGTACTTTTATATCGGCATCATATATATCTTCTACCAAACGTATCTTGCCATATAATTTTTTATTATTAAAATAACAGGAATCGAGTTTTTGTAAATCAGCGTTTTTTTTGGAGGTTCTATATTGTGTATCAAAATCCTTATAAGATGTAAAAGAAAATGATAGTATATATATAAGAATGATTGTTAGCGTTTTCATCTTGGTTATTTTTAAAAGATAGTATCAATAATCTTGCCTGAAATTGGTTACACTCCTCTATTATTGTTTAAAGAAAATTTCTCTACTGCTAAAATCCAGAATTATCTGTCAATAAGGCGAGGCCGCAAACTGAATTTTCATACCTCCGCCTTTATAAAATCCCGATCCGCTAAATTCTACTTTAGCTATAGCACTTGCTACATTAGGATCTACCCCTAAACTTTTCGCTATTTTTTCATAATCTACGGTTTTTGTCTTTATACCTTCTTTTTTTCTTCCCATAACCTCAACACCATCATCCAACACATCCCCCTCCTGATACGCCAACACCATACGAGAATGAAACTCTTTGGTAAAGTAACTGCCCAATGTATCGGATTCTGCTCCTACATACAAGTATGTATGCGCTTTATGATCCTTTGCCCAGTCTTTTTGTAATTCGAAAGCTATAATGATCATCGGGATCATAACCCATAATCCATATTCTCTACCTTAATACCATCAACAGGTATTTCAATTATTTTTTCTGTTTTACGATCTGCCCGCCAAGCTTTATATATTTTTGTTAAAAACTCTGCATTTTCATCATATTGAGCTATAGCTATTATTTCTTGATCATTTTTTCCATCCTTATAACCAAAACCAGAATATAGTATTTTATCATTATCTTTTAGAATCGTATAGTACTCTTTTTTTGTAAGATCTAAAACATCTAAAATTTTATATACAACATCTGATTCAGAAACAAAAGCTTCGTTAAAAATTACAAAACTTGTTATCCCTTCTTTAATATGAACTATTTTAATAGAATATTCTTTACCTCTAAAAGTACTACCTACCCCATGTCCTCCTGGGCTATAATAATCTTTAAATTCAGATATTTCATATATATTACTATATGTTTTACCTATTAATTTACCCTTTAAGTCTTTTGAATTGATTTGCTTTGATACAACAGTATCTTTAACAGTATTATTTACTTCAATAGTATCATTACTTCTCGATATATGAATTGTTTGCTTCTTTTCAGTTTTACAGCCAACTATTACAAAGTGTAATATAATATAATACGCTATAGTCTTCATAATGTTTAAATCTAATTACCATTTACTGCTTGGTGTTATACCATCTTGCTTTTTACTAGTTTCTTTTCCTGATATATCAAGCTTAATATGTTTCTTTAATAATTCATAAGGAGATATTCGTTTTTCGCTCATATCTTTTACGCCAAAATGCAAATGATTTTTGGCTTTTCCTTGATAAGAGTTTCCCGTAGAACCTGTATAACCGATAATTTGACCTTTTTTAACCATCATTTTGTCCTCTATCATAATTGCGATATCAATATCTATCGTATTGTTATCTATTTGTATTTTTGTCCCGCTATATTGCATTTTATACTTTTCTTTCATTATGGGGTCAATAAGCTCTTCAGTTAACTCGGTATACTTTAGCCAACCATCGTTAAGTACATTTTTACTGCCATAATTATTATAGAACCTAAACCTCTCTTTTTCAATTTGCATAAGATGCAAATATTGAAAATGATATTTTTCCCCCTTATACTCACCAGTTATTTGGGTCATAAAACCTCCTTTAGAACTTAACATTTCATGATGGGTTATCTCTCCATCAACACATGCATAGACTGGAGTTCCGACAGGAGCATAAATATCAATACCCCCATGTCCCCCTGTTGCTCTTTGCGGTTTACCATATTTTATAACTTCATCAATAAAATTATGTTTTGCATTTTTATTAATATTCATAGAAGCATAGGGATTCCACCCTGAAATATTTGAATCTTTATTAATTCTAGAGGATTTATTATACCATCCCCTAACTTGTGGGTTAATAACTGGATCATGAAAATCACTATGATCAGGGTTATATTTATTTTTCATTTTAACTCCCACAACCTCAATAGCATCATCCAACACATCCCCCTCCTGATACGCCAACACCATACGAGAATGAAACTCTTTGGTAAAGTAACTGCCAAAAGTATCGGATTCTGCTCCTACATACAAGTATGTATGCGTTTTATGATCCTTTGCCCAGTCTTTTTGCAATTCGAATTCGACAATTGCTTTTCCATGGGAGTTAATAATCACTTTATTTTTAGTACGTATAGAACTTTTATTATACGAATGATCATCTCTATTTTTTGCTTTATATAATTCTAGCTCTAATGCCATACCCACCATATTAGTAGCCTCGACTACTATTTTAATTTTTGTACCATAAGGTACTGCATGTTGGATTGGAGATAGCAATTGATTACCATACATAAAATAGGCTTCTTTGATTGCTGCTTTTTTGGTTAATTCTAAACTAGAAGAACATACATTTTCCTGATCTTTAAGTACGTAGTCACTACCCTTAATTTTATAAGTTAATGGTGTTGTAGATTTTGATTTGGTAAGCAAATCCATTTTTCATACAAAAATCAAAACATTACTGCTATGGTTCATCTTATATTTTTTTATAACAAATGCTAATTCAGGAGACTTTTCGAAGCCCTTAGTTGCAAACTTTATAGAGCTTGGGTCAATGCGAATAGTCGTGTATAGCGGTTAGATACCATTTATCATTCTTGACGACTTTGTATACTTCAAACATATGAATTCCATTATCAATCCCTAATCTATAGTAAATTATTGAATCAGTTTCAACTTCAAGTTTAACTTTATAAGCGTTACTTTCTTTATTATATGCTAAATCATCTTCTGTATAATCAAAAAAATCAAAATCCTCTTTAGTATGTTTAGACACCTTAAGATTCTCTTCGTCAGGGTAAGAAAAAAACAATAAAACATCATTAGTTCTTTCTTTCTGAAAAACGCTGTCTCTGCGATATCTTTCAAAAAAAACATCAAAATCCTCAATAAGATTTTTTTCTTTTTCTATTATATGGTTCTTATTCAAAATATTACTGTTATCTTTTTTATCTGTATTTTTAATTTCAGAATTACAAGAAAACAGAATTAAAGAAATAAGAATTAAATTACTTATATAAGTATTGAATTTTGTGTAGATTTTTACAACCCAAAATCTACTATTAACATTATTATTAATCATAATGATCTTCTTTTGTAATTAAGTGTTTAAATAAAGATGGATTACCAATCCAATCTTGAGGATCAACGAGATCAACATCTGATCCTCTACCCTTATATTTACCACCATTTAGTGGATCAATAACCTTATCTATCTTACCATTCTTTGCAGTTCTTATCTCGTAGTGTAAATGAGCACTCATTTTATGATGAATTTCTTTTCCATTATATGAAGCTCCTAATTCACCTATTTTTTGACCCTTTAATATTTTTTGCCCATTTTCAATAACTATTTTACTTAGATGTAAATAGCGTGTCACAAACATTTTATCAGAAGATGTTATATGAATATGTCTCCCAGCAGTAGTCGAAGGATTATCTTGTAAAAAACTAATAAAGCCATCATGAGTAGCATAAACAGGTGCGCCGATATCTGTATTACCACCTCCTGAAAAATTAATGTCTAATCCTTGATGATTTCTACTTGCTGTCTTTACTCTTTTAACGTGTCTTTTTTCTACACCACTATCAATTTTCCTAGTCCAATTCTTGAATTTTTCCTCAACTGGCCATGAACCAATATTCTTTAAAGATTTATCCTTTGTTATTATTTCTACACCATCATCCAACACATCCCCCTCCTGATACGCCAACACCATACGAGAATGAAACTCTTTGGTAAAGTAACTGCCAAAAGTATCGGATTCTGCTCCTACATACAAGTATGTATGCGTTTTATGATCCTTTGCCCAGTCTTTTTGCAATTCGAATTCGACAATTGCTTTTCCATGGGAGTTAATAATCACTTTATTTTTAGTACGTATAGAACTTTTATTATACGAATGATCATCTCTATTTTTTGCTTTATATAATTCTAGCTCTAATGCCATACCCACCATATTAGTAGCCTCGACTACTATTTTAATTTTTGTACCATAAGGTACTGCATGTTGGATTGGAGATAGCAATTGATTACCATACATAAAATAGGCTTCTTTGATTGCTGCTTTTTTGGTTAATTCTAAACTAGAAGAACATACATTTTCCTGATCTTTAAGTACGTAGTCACTACCCTTAATTTTATAAGTTAATGGTGTTGTAGATTTTGATTTGTTTAGTACGTCGTTTATGGAGATACATAACATAAAGGTACCATCATCCTGAGTTACTGCAGCTTTTTTAAGTGTATATATTACCTTATTTTCTTGATATACTTCTACATCTATAGATCGTTTACTAAAATCGGTAATCTTTCCACAAATATGGCTAGTTTCTCCTCGTAATCCCGAAAGTACTTTTGGTTCTTTATTCTCATCACACCAATAGGTGTCTCTAACTTTTGGATGTACAATAGCAACTTCTGTAGAAGCATATTTTTTACCAAAAACAGGGTCATCAACACAAGCGATAACCTTATACACCCCTTCATCGATTCCTTTGGTTTGGGAAACTTTAAAAGTAGTACCTACATAGATTTCCCCTATTCGTTTTTCTCCTTTTTTTACCCACCAACGTATCTTATCTTCTTTAATCGTTTTGCCTTTAAGTTTATAGGCAACAGGAATAAAGCTTAAAGAATTTGCTTCCTTATAAAGGATCGTTGTTTTATTGTTTTTTTCTTTGATCGCTGTAATATAATTTCCACCTAGGATAAAAATATGACTAATCGTCTTATTATTTGTGCTTGCTTCGATTTTATAACACCCTGGCTTTTCGAATTTTGTAGTATAGGTTGTTCCTGACCTATTTCCTATATTATCCAATTCTATAAACTCATTATTTCCTGCTGCTTTGGTTGGTTTATAGAAATGTTTCCAAGTAATATCTATTGCAGAAGTTTGTTCTGACATAATATCGGCAATAGCTGTAAATGTATACTCTTTATTAGCATCGTGCTCCAGATGTGCTTTATCCTTAATCCCTTCTACTTGTATTTTTTCTAACTCAGGCTCTTTGATATGAACCGCTATGTAACTCTTTTTACCTTCTTTTGCTTTTTTGTATTGCGTGGTTAGGTTTTTATATTCTGCAGTATGACCATAAGCTTCGATAACAAACTCACCATATTCTGCAAAAACAAATACAAACTCCTGCCCAATATCTACATGAGTACTTAATAAGGTACCATCTTTTTTATAAATTTTCCAATTTGTATTTGGGCTTGCACTATCGGCTGTGAATTTAATTGAGGTATCTTTTAACTGTTTTATCCCCTTTTTATCTTTTGTTACTAAAGAAACTGATTTCCCTTTTTTATCTCTAAGGGTTCCTAAAGCGGCATATATCTGTGCAGTTCCTAATTTTGGGTATACATTTCTATATGCTTTATATACTTTATCTGAGGTTACTGTTTTTAAGGTATCTGACAATGAATCAAACTCGGGCATTACCAAATCCATAAACATAAATAGTTCTTGATGTTGGTTTAGAATATCTGCCAAAGTAATATCTGTATTCTTTAATTTATAAAGGATATACTCCCAATAGCTTTTTTTTGTAGGCTCTAATTTTTCGTTTTCAATATACTTTTCTTCGATCTCCTGGATCATGCGATCACGAAGTATCTTCTCGGTAAGTACTTTGGTTGGTTTTTTATTCGCTATAACTTCCTGATATATTTCTTTGAGCTCGGCATGCTCTGGCAACTTGATCAACGCTTCGAGATCTGCTCCTTTTTCTATTTGATCGATAATATCTTCCCAATAGGGCACTCTGTCTGGAGTATAATCTCCAGAGGTTTTAGCAAGGTATTTTTTCCTAATTTGCGCTACAAGCACTTCTTTTTTATGGTTTGTTGTTGCGGCACTTTTAATATTGGATGTTGTATTTATAGTAGCATCTAAAATCGTATCGGCAGATATTGTTTCTCTTGTTTCTGATACATTAGCATTTGTAGATGCCTTAGACCTTGAAATCCCTCCTGAAAAAGAACTCGAACTCGCTGTTCTTCCTAATCTTGCTACAGAAGAACTGGCACCAAAAGAAACAGGTAATCCACTATTAGCAAATACCGGTGGAGATATAACAGGTTGTTGGGTTACTTGTAAAGTAGATACTGTATTTAATTTATCCCTTTGTTTATTAAGCACTTCTAACATTGCTTGTTGCAAACGTTGTACTATATACTCGGGAGTCTCATCCGCAGCTAATTGTTTGATATTAATATCAAAAGTACCTATGTCTATATGTTTATCGGGTTTGATCACTTTTCTTTTTTAACCTTTTGCTACTATATCATACTTCCTAGTATTGTTCTATGATTTCCTTAATTCTTCTGCAAAGTCAGAAAACGGAGCTGTTTTACTGTATTTCCTACTACTGCCTGCCAATTTTATACGGTACTAGTTACAAACTAGCACAAGCGACCACTCTAGGGGAAGCTGGGAATCTATTAAACATTACTTTTTAGCATTTTTCTAACTCTTTTTAGAATATTTTTAATTCTCTCAAAATCTACATCCTCACCAATTTTCTCTTTTATAAAACTTGAAAAATCATTGAGACTCATCTCTTTTATTCTTTCTTCTGCTTTTGACATAAAATTCAACGCCCATTCTTCTTTCTTTTCATTATCAAGAATTTCTTCATCAAAAAAGTATTTATATATATCTATTTTGGTATTAACATCCCATTCCTCAATCAATTCATCCATTCATATTTCTCTGTTTGGCATTTCGTTGAGTAATCGTATTAAAAATAACTGAACCCAAGTAATCATTTCGGGGTTTTCTTCGAAGGATTGCTCTTTATACTCTACAATAACATATCCCATAATCATTATTTATAATTTACTAGTTTACTAAAATTATGATTCTCTTTTATATAATCCATTATTTCATTGTAAAAAGGAGGTGTTTCTCCATCTTTTTGAATAAAATTAGCCGATAAAAATCTGTTCTATTTTTGTTTTATCAAAGTCTATCTTACTTATTTCTTTTTCTATATAATCAATTCTTTTTAGAATTTTTTGTTCGTATTCATTATTAGGTACTTTATTTATAAGATGTTTTTTTATCTCTGAAAATTCAATAAGCAATTCTTCTAATTCACCATATTCAATCTCAATACCATATTGAAACTCAGGTATTAAAGATAAATTTAATTTACTTGATAATTCTAACCAATAGTTTTCATAAAACGACTTAGTTGAAAACAAAACCTCTATTGTACTTTTCTCTTTCTGCTTAATTAAAATTGAGTATGACATATTATTATTTTAGTTTCCAAATTTTACATCAAATTCCCAATTAGGAAATTCAACTCTTAGTTTGTTTAATTGAGTTTTTACTGCCTGTTCCAATGCTTCATTCCCGCTTTCTTCTATCTTGAAAATTAATTTTTTGAAATTTTTAATCTCGTCTAACGAAGGAGCGGAATTACCTTTTGTAGCTCTTGTTCTTGAAGCTTCTTTTAAATTTTTAATTCTTACAACAGTTTTTTCATACAATTGTTTTTCTGCCCATTTTATTGGTGTTGTATAAGGCTTACCTGTTCTAGGGTTAATTGTATTCAATCCTTTAGCCGACTTATCTTCAACAAATGTTTTTAAATCAATATCTATTGCATCGAACTCCCCAATTGGATTTCCTGTACTATCAACAATCTCAACTTCATTGTGTTTTTTAACTTTATTAGTTTTTCCATCTCCACTTGTAAAATGCTTATCTACCCATTTCTCATCACTGGCGACCATGCCAATACTATAGATATTATCCCGTATGTGTTTGGTTGGCCATTTTACGTTTTCTAGATCAGGATACAATTTTTTCGGATAGCAAAGTAATTCGATCAAATTACATCTGCTCCATCAGGATGTGGATATCCTTTAAACCAAACTGTTCTATCTTCCTCCCATTTATGTTGAAACATTTGAATCATAAAATCAATAACAATAATAAAGCTATTAACCTGTAAAGGAATAGGCCAATCGTTTACAAAATCTTTATGAATTTTCCTTTCTTCTGTTTTTGCTAATTCTTCAAGACCTATTTCTTTGCCTTTAGACAACAACATTTTCTTGGTTTCTTCTAAAATCGAAATCACAACTCCCTCCCTTTCCTTTTTAAAATCAAGATATTCTTTAAATAAAAACCCTTGATTTCCAGAATTATACCCATGTGTAATTACTAAAAAATCATCATAAACTTCCAAATACCATTCTGGTCTATCTTCTAAACCCTTTTTTTCGAATACCAAACAAACATAATAGCTAAGAACTTCTAGAAAGCGCTCTTCTAACCAAAACCCTTTATCTTCTTCATAATCTATATATATATCTCTAAACATTTTTTTTAATTAATAATTTTAAACTTCTCATCATTCACAAATTTACTATATTTAAAATCTGGATTATAAATATAATCCATCAACTGCTTCCTAAAACTCTTATCAATATCGTCAAGATACTTAAGATCTAATATATAGACATCCAGAGGTGGTATTTTCTCCATTTTTTTAAAATGTTTTTCAACATTACCTTTAAATTTATTGAAGTTTTTAATTGGATTTCGTTTCCAAGCTGGAATCGCTTTAGGTTCTAACCCAGCTAAATCAATACTTTTATCTTTAAACTTACCAGTTAACCCAATTATATCTCCGGCTTCTCCTAATTTTGATGGGCGTGTTTTTATTCCAAATTTTTTCTCAACTTCTAGAAAAGCTTTTATTTCATGGGGTCTATATTTTTTAGTCCCCTTGATATCTTGTCCATAATCCTTCCACTCTTTCATTTCTTCTCTTCTCTCACCATCCCCACTCGTAAAATGCTTATCTACCCATTTCTCATCACTGGCGACCATGCCAATACTATAGATATTATCCTGTATGTGTTTGGTTGGCCATTTTACGTTCCCTAATTTAGGGTATATTTTTTCAGAGGTATTAAGTGTTGACAACAATTCTTGTATTGTACTCCCATTAGCATCCAGAATCTCGGCAGTTGCTCTTGCTTGATTTAATAATAACTGCCTATAAATATTTTTCTCATCTTTATCATCATAATCTCCTTTACCAAATTTGTTTTTATACTTTGTTGGAATCTTATTTTTTAAATCATCCAACAGTTTTTTATTCATCTTGTTTAACGGTCCTAAAATATCATCTCCTGCTTTGGCCACTTTTTTGGCTACACTAGCAAATTTACCTAATTTTCCTGCCCATTTTGCTGCATTGACTGCGCCACCAGTAAATATTGCCAATACTACCTCTAGTATTACTGCTCCTATAATTTTACCGATCACTCTTCCTTTTTCAAAAGCAGATAAATTCCCAAAATTTTTGATTTGGGTAATTAGTCCTCCTGTAATGGCATCTCCCATTTCTTTGATTTGCTCCCATGATAAATTCATCATCATGGCATACATTTTTTCCAGGTCTTTAATAAAAGTGCCGGATAGTAGTTTTTTAACCACATCTATAATCGAGGTTACCAAATCTACCAGACCCACCAGAGCATCCCAAATACCCATCACAAAGCCCTCGACAATCCCAACAATAACCCCTGCTATACCAGCAGCTACATCTACTACAATTTCTCCTACGTTAATCATCTCATTGATTAGGTCGGGACGTTTGGATAGTTTACCTATGGTATCCAGATAATCTATATATGCTTCGGTAGGTATTCGTAATACCGTATGTAAAGGGATCTGCACACTGGTATACATATCTCTGGCTTTTTTAAACCAAGGGTCGTGAGCGTCTACAACACCACTCTGTATTTTTTCTAAAACCCCTTTTTCTTCTTGCTTAAAATATAACCCATGTTGATGACCACTTGTCTGATTTAAAAATATCAAAGCTTCTGCAATCGTTCTTTTATCTTTTCCTCTTTTAAAATTATAGTTCGAATAATACTGATTGATAATACTTTCTACTCCTTCCCCTTGTTTAGCCACATAGTAGTACGCTTTGGTAAAATTGTCCAAAATCGCATTTTTGGCAAGAATCAGGATATGATGTCGTTGGATATGTCCTTGTTTACTATCGCTTGTTTTTACAAGTGCCCAACCTTCTGCATGTTGGGATGGACCTATATACAGGATTTCTTCTCCTGGTTTGTATATTTTTGTAGAAATATTAGCAGTTCCTATGCTTCTACCTTCTCTGGCTGCAATAACCCCTGGATCATTAGGGTGTGCTGTTTTATGTAAACGTATTCCTTCTGGTGCAATAATAAAGGCTCTTACATTGCTTATTGCCTTTGCTGTTACCGTTACTTCATCAAGTTGTAGTGCCCACTCCCCATTATAGTATATATATTTTTGCCCATTGATCTCTCTGGTTTCAAACTCCTTGGGATATAAGGGATCCATAACATACTCCAGTTTTCTTTTGAAGTCTTCTATCGCTTCTTCAAGAGTATTTCCGTTAGCCTGGAGCTTGTTAATATATATGGACATAGGTTTACAATACTTCTATTTTTACTGGTTTGGGTTGGATAAAATCAGAAAATGAAGTGGTAATATTTAAGCGCAGATCGTCTTCTTCTTCGATGGCTGGATCACCACCCAGATAACAATTCTTAAATAATACTTCTAATGCTTTAAACTCATCCATTTTTGAGGCTTGTAATACTGCAGATCGAATGGCAATGGTTGGTTTTTTAAAATATGCAAACAACACGGTACCATCATCATCTTCTATAGAAAGCTTTACTACTCTTTTATGTTTATGTTTCCAGTGTTTTAATTGTGTTTCGGTAATATTACCATCTAGTAAAGTTACTTTTGATGCTGTTTCTGTATTTTCCATATAAATTATAATAGTGCCTGATTAAAAAATAACAAACCAAATTATCTACCTTATTTAGCTAGCCTTTTTTATTGTTCGTCTGATTTTGTAAATAAAATCTTTGAAGAATCAATAACCTCGGAGTAAACTCACGAGGTATGCTTCCGAAAATATATTTTGTTTTCGAGGCAAACCTCAGAGAATTAACCTCCACAATGTGGATTAAAATATTAAGAACACTTCTACATATTTGGCATGATAACAAATACTGAGTTTTATATTTTATAAAAAGACATTAATAATTTGGGTTGTATAACAAAACTGTCATCCTAGCAGAATCGAAAATATAAGCAAAGTGAGTATTCTTTTATTTTCGATTCTACAGCTAATGACAGCAAAAAACACGTTTTTTTAACTAGTTTTTATTAATTCCACTCGATATGTGAGACAATAAGATCTAAAGACACTTCTATTTTGGTATCTCCCTGACTCATGTTTCTATTGTTGGATTTAAATTCACAATTGCGAATCACATGGGTAATGACTTGATTGCTATCATCTAAAAAACTCACTTTTACATCAAAAGGAGGGGCATCCTGCAATCGTCTTCCTCTTGGGAGTGCTCCTTGTATAGCTTCTACTTCATAATTATAAAGGGTCATAGATGCATTTGCTTCATATTTACCTCTACCTCTGTGTACTGGCATATTGCCTGCTCCATAATGATTTTCCTTTGCTTCGGAGTCGTCATAATTAATAGAGGTGATCCCCGTAATTATTCTGTCTAAAAGATTTACTTCTATGGATGACCAACTGTGACGTTGGCCATTTATTAATGGTAACTGTGACATGTTCTGCTTTTTTTATTTTATTATGCTTTTAAACCAAAAGGATTTTTAAATCCTAAGTTCACTTCTATTCTACGTGCTGTACCCATTGGTACTATCGCTATTTTTACTTGCAAAATAGAATCTGCCAGTATATTTTGATTGGGATTTACATACACATCTATTTCAGAAACTTCTTCATTGCTAATCATTCTTTCTAACGCTGCCCGACACAAAGTTTCATATCCTTTTACGGTAGAAGGTGGTAGTGTACCTGTATCTGGATCTACCAGTACTGGTGCATTTACTTTTGGCAGTAATGCTGTTCTTGCTATTCGAGCGGCTTTATGTATAGTTCTATTTGCTTCTATAAAAGTAAAATCTGATGTAGACTCGGTACAGGTATGGCTATCGTTAAAATAAATTCCTGCTATTCCTGTGTGTTTACGTACAAATATATACTTATTAGCGTCTATTGTTTTTTGAGTTCCTTCTGTTTTAAGCTCTGTACCTCCAACAAATCCAATAGATCTAAACCCTTCACCTGTAAGGTTGAATTTTTCTATCCAAGCTATATTTTCTGATACTTTTGCTTTGGATACTGCTCCTAATAAAACTCCTACAGCAGCTGTTTTGGAGTAGGATACCGTATCTGCTTCTACAGTAGCTATTACAATAGACGGATCTGTACTGTTAGTTACTTTACCATCTGCATCTACGCTATCTCCTTCTTTTAACTCATACAATTCTGCTGTTGTAGTGTCAAAATACCTAATCTGGCCAGCCTTCTCTTTATCCATTGCTACCATAACAGATACATTTTGCGCATTAGATTCTTTTAGATCATAAGGGGCATTATCTGATGCATCAAATCCTTTTCCTTCTAAAATAATCTCTACAGGTCTGTGATTTTCAAATGCACTTTCTGTTATTGTTTTTGCTTTTTCTATTGCAGATTTTGTAGTTGCAAACGCTCCTGTACTAAAAACAATACCTAATTGTCTGATTTCTCCATCAGCTTTTAGCAACATCTCTTCTGCTTTTTCAACCAGTTTTGGATAGGTGCTTTCTGATGCTTTCATAATGAATAAATCTCCAGATGGATTCATTCTAAAAAATTGAGATATTTGATAATATGCAGAAACCCCTGCTCTATCGTAAGACGAGGTAATGCCTAAACCTATAGCATCTTCTAAAGATGCTAAACGATACAATTGACCATCACTCAAAAGAGTTTCACTGGTATTATTACCATCTTTATCTTTTACCATAGTATCAGGACCATCAAATAAGAGTCCCGAGATCATATCCTGATCCGGAGTTCGACGCCCCAAGCCTCCGGATAATTTGTTTATGACTACATCATTAAATAAAACACCCATTATTTATTAGTTTATAAAGTTTATATTTTAACACTTAAAAAAAATATTTCTTAAATGTAAAATCACTTCTGTAAAAAAACTAAAAACGAGACTTGATAAAACAGTAGTTTCAGTAGTTTATGCTACATCACAAAAAATAGGATCTTGATTAATAATATTATAAATGGTTCTTTCTGATAAAAATAATTGATCTGAAAGCTCTGCCACAATAAGTTTCATTTGTTTATGTTGGTTGTCTGCCACATAATTTTGAACATATTTTCTTCTTTTTTCTAATAACTCATAACTTCTTTTCATCTTAAGAATATATTTTAAGTTTAGGTTTTAATTTTTTATTAATTATGATAATCTTCTAGAGCCTATTTTTTAGTTAAGCTGGTTAAAATCTGTTCTTCTACATTTTTAAACACCAATAGTTTTTTCCCATTTTGCTCTACCAAATAATAATCATCCAAATCAAATCCTATTCTTTTAAGATCTATACGTAATTGTTCTTCATTGTTTGTTATATCTTGCTCAACAAAGAAATTATTAGAAATCATTGTGTATCTCTTCTTATATTCTTTTTCTATTAAAGTTGTTTTATAATTTATTTCCCATATATAAAAATTATTCTTATTCCAATAATCCTCTTCTACAATAGATTGCCCTTCTCTAATTTTAAATGCAGAATTAGTAATTAGTTTAACATCTGTAATTCCTGCCAATACATCTCCATTATTTTGAAGAATCTCCCTTTTTGTGGGATGTAAAAGAATTGCTTCGTCTACTTTTCTAGCTAATTCAAAGCTTTTTATATAATCGTCATTAAGTAATGATTCTAACACAATAAAAACACTAAAGTTAACATCTGCTTTATATTCTTTTTCTGAAGAAGTATTCCAAAAAACATCATTATATCTAAACATGATCAATGGAAATTTTATACTATTTCCTTCTTTAAAAACATTGTCATTAAACAATCTAACCGTGTTATTTATCAAAGGATCATCTTTAATAATACTTTCAATTTTTTCTTTAATTTGCGTGTAATACTGTTGTAAAACCATAGAATAGGTTATTTAAATTGGTTAAAATAATAAACATATAAATACTGTCTCTTCAGCAATTCAATACTAAAAAGAAAAGTCAGTTCGATTTTTTAATCTAATTTTAACAGGGTAGGAAATGTAATCTTGTTAAAGATCCAACATATTACATAAAAATCCAAACATTTTACATATTCTTAATATATTAGTATGCATTTCTGTTACTCATACCTTTTTAACTTTGAAATAGCACTAATAGATTATTTCTTTTTCATGTATTCTTTGTCAAAAAAAATAATTGTAACTACTACCAAATCAAGTCTGGCACAAGCTTTTTGCCTTGATAAATTCAATTTCTATACGCACGATTTCAAAGTTAATTATCAAACACTCGTATATGAGCAATAATTCATTTGCAAAAAAACAAGCGTAAGTAGTAGTACAATAGATAGTATTACTATTGGCAGATTACAGCCCAAAGGGACGAGAAAAAAACAAAACCCGGGTACGATTTATTACAAAAAATCATTTTGATCTGCTATATAAATCCTAATTTTTTATTTGGTCTAAGCCAACAAATGATCTTTAGAAAAGAGACTAAAAATATAGAAATAAACGAGTTAAACAAGGAATTAAAAAAAATGAAAAATAGAATAAAACAATTAGGGCGACAATTAAAATATACCTAAATAAACCCAATGCTATATATTCAGTTTTGATGCTCTATGACCTAACATAATTCATTAAGAATACCTCTTCATGATATCTTCTACCAGCGCTGCCGTTTTCTTATACTTATCTTTAGCCAATAATCTCTTTGGAGGTGCCATTCTCACTTCACAATCCATAAGAGAACAAGACTCGCAGGTAACTCCTACTTTTTCTTTTAAGATTTTTGGATCATTTGCAAAATGTATCTTTTTTTCCAGAGCAGGAGAGTTTAAAAACCCGATCCCAATACTGCGATAATAATTTTTTTTAAAAGGATCTTTTGTTGCCGATGTAAATACCAAATACTGTTGATTTGTATCTGTATAATCAGAAATCTGAATATTAAAAGCATAATCCAAATCCTTATTAGCAACATGTTGTAAAATTTTTATAGCCATCCATCGCCGGCAATAATGCTCATTAACCTCATTGGCATGAGGTTGCTGTTGGTGGGTAATATGCAATTCTTTAACCAAATTAAATTTTTCTGCACCTAATTTATGTGTAAACCGAAGGAAGAAAACATTCTGCATTCCAAAATCTTTAGGCAATATATTAGTTAATCGTTGGTAAAAAGACTCTGGCGAGGCATTATATAATTTCATTATTTTATGAAAAGTATCCTTAGAAAACTGTTTCATAGAAAACAATTCTTTGAGATTTTCTTTTAAATGCATTCTAGGAATAATTAATGCTCCTGCAAAATAAGAAGCATAAAAATTATGTAGTACTTCTTCAAAATTATCATACTTTATCCAAGAAAAGGTATAAGGTCTTTCGATTATTTCTAAGTATTGATATCCCAATTCTTTAGCATAAATAAAGGTTTTTTGTGCCTCATCTACCCTGTCAGAAAGCAAAAGTGTCTTAGTCGAAGGTACAAATACAGATCTTAAATTATCCAGTTCTTCTTGTTTTGGAATCCCAGAAATAGTAATCGTATACCCATATTCTTCTTTTAGAATTTCTTCTAACTCAACAGAAGTAACCTTACCTGTTAAATCGAGTGAATATGTATTAGCACATCGCAAAGCTTTATCTTCTAAATCTTTAAAAAAATTATTATGAGCCTCTTGATACGATCGTAAAGAAGCTAAATAAAAACCTTCACGACTCATGTTATAATGCTGAGCAATTTCTATAATAGTACTTATAAATGCATTCACCTTAGACGGTGCATTTGCAATAATATCTATCAAATCACTTTGCTGTATACCAAATAATTCCAGAGGTATTTCATCCAATATTCCTGATTGTAAAATCTCGCCTATCGGAGTCAGGTTTTTATCCAGTTTTAAAGAAACTAAGTGATCATAAGGCACTTCTAAAGCTTCTGCCAGCTTGATGATCTTATCTGTCTTAGGATATTTTTTTCCTTTTTCTATCTCATTTAAGTACGATTTTGAAAGTCCGCACAATTTAGATAACCCAAAAAGCGACAAATCCTTTTCGGTTCGTATCTGTTTGATTTTTAATCCAAAAATCAATCTAATATATTCTTCTGCTATTGCCATAAATCCAAAAGTAACACTTTTTGCGTAATTGTCTAAAAAATAAAAAAACAACATTTAGCGAACGTTCGCTTGTTTTATAAAAAACTTTTTTTTAATATTGTTCACTCAAACGATATTAGTTATGGAAGCCCATAATGAGTATTTAAGAAAAAGTCATTATTGACAGGCACATCATATCATTAGATTGACCCGTCATTTAAAATTTTAAAGCAGATGGAAATTCAAACAAACCTTAGTCAGAAAATTAGC
The DNA here is from genome assembly GCF_977115655.1 of Aquimarina sp. Lineage (NCBI taxonomy): Bacteria > Pseudomonadati > Bacteroidota > Flavobacteriia > Flavobacteriales > Flavobacteriaceae > Aquimarina > Aquimarina sp. The sequence continues at coordinate 2,990 of NZ_CDSBKO010000026.1, read as the reverse complement.
TTTTCAAAAGAAATTAAAAACTATCATCCGGAAATTTTGACGGATGATGCCCTGATTTTCTTAAACGCTTTGCAAGATCGTTTTAACAAAAGGCGACTAACTCTTTTAAAAAACCGAGAAAACCAACAACAGCTGTTTGACATGGGAGTACGTCCTTCTTTTCCAGAAAACACCAAAGAGATTCGTAATAGTGAGTGGGCTGCCTCATCTATTCCTTCAGATTTACAAGATCGCAGAGTCGAAATTACTGGTCCGGTAGAAAGAAAAATGATTATTAATGCTTTAAATTCTGGAGCTAAAACTTTTATGGCTGACTTTGAAGATAGTAATGCCCCCCTTTGGGAAAACTGCCTGCAAGGTCAAAAAAACCTAAAGGATGCGGTTAATAAAACTATTTCGTTCTACAATCCTAAAAGAGACAAAACCTATCACCTAAATGAAAAAACAGCCACATTAATTGTACGTCCCAGAGGATTACATCTTAATGAAAAGCATCTTTTAATAAAAAATGAAGAAATAAGCGCCTCTCTTTTTGATTTTGCACTGTATCTTTTTCATAATAATAAACAACTCAAAGAAAATGGTTCTGGCCCTTATTATTATATACCAAAACTAGAACATTATACAGAGGCTATATGGTGGAATGATCTAATTGATTTTTCTGAAGAGTATTTAGGAATAGAGCATGGTACAGTAAAAGTTACCGTTCTTGTAGAAACCATTACCGCAAGCTTTCAGCTAGACGAAATAATATATGCTTTAAAAGATCACATCGTAGGATTAAACTGCGGAAGATGGGATTACATTTTTAGTTACATCAAAAAACTAAAAAACCACAAAGGGTTCATAGTCCCTGATCGAAGTCAAGTTACTATGAGTAGCCCTTTTATGAATGCATACAGCACTTTAGTCATACAAAGATGTCATAAAAGAAATATCCTTGCTATTGGAGGTATGGCTGCCCAAATCCCTATTAAAAATGATGAAACCAAAAATGCTACAGCATTTGCAAAGGTTAAAATTGATAAAGAAAGAGAGGTTAAAAATGGACACGACGGTACTTGGGTAGCACATCCTGACTTGGTAAAATTAGCAATGGAGGTCTTTGACAAATATATGCCAACTACTAATCAGATTGATGTAAAACGAAACGATATAAAAATTACAGAAGCAGATCTTTTAGCTGTCCCCAAAGGTACTATTACCGAAAAGGGAATTCGACAAAACATTAACGTGGGTATTCACTATATCGCAGCATGGTTGGGCGGTAATGGCGCAGTAGCATTGTATCACCTAATGGAAGATGCTGCAACTGCAGAAATTAGCAGAACTCAAATATGGCATTGGTTAAAAAACGAAATTGTATTAGAGGACGGAAGAGTTTTTGACAATTATTTATTTGAAACCATTTTTGAAGAAGAACTACAGGTAATTAAAAAACAAACAGGAGATTCTTTATTTACAACCAAAAATTATCAAAATGCAGTTGATATTTTTTACAAACTAGTTACCAATACAGAATTTGAAGAATTTCTTACCAACAGAGCATATATGTATATCTAAAAAAATATAAATCAAATTAAGAAAAACAGTAAATCCATAAGCCATGAGTACAGAACAAAGAATAGAGGAGTTAATTATTGATTGGACTACAAATCCAAGATGGAAGAATATTGAACGCCCTTATACTGCCCAAGAAGTAGTAAAACTACAAGGATCGTATAAAATTGAGCATAGCATTGCCAAATTAGGGTCAGAAAAACTATGGATGAAGTTAAAAACTCAAGATTTTGTAGCAGGACTAGGAGCCTTAACCGGAAACCAAGCCGTACAAGAAGTTGAAGCCGGACTAGAAGCTATTTATCTAAGTGGATGGCAAGTTGCTGCCGATGCAAATCTTGCAGGGCAAATGTATCCGGACCAATCTTTATATCCAGTAAACAGTGTTCCCCAAGTAGTAAAAAGAATAAATAATGCTTTGTTACGTGCAGATCAAATACAGATAGTAAACGGAGAAAAAAACACAAAAGATTATCTTGTACCAATTGTAGCAGATGCTGAAGCTGGCTTTGGTGGAAACCTAAATGCTTTTGAACTAATGAAATCCATGATTGAATCTGGTGCAAGTGGTGTTCATTTTGAAGACCAATTGAGTTCTGCCAAAAAATGCGGGCATTTGGGAGGAAAAGTATTAGTGCCAACACAAGAAGCTATCAACAAATTAGTTGCTGCACGTCTTGCTGCAGATGTTATGGGTGTACCTGCTGTTATTATAGCCCGTACCGATGCAGATGCTGCTAACTTATTAACAAGTGATATCGATGAGCGGGATAGAAAATTTGTAACAGGAGAACGTAGCGATGAAGGCTTCTATTATGTTAAAAATGGAATCGAGCAAGGTATTGATCGTGGATTATCTTATGCACCTTACGCAGATCTCATCTGGATGGAAACCAGTACTCCTGATTTAGAGCAAGCCCGTAAATTTGCTGAGGCTATACATGCTAAATACCCAGATCAAATGCTGGCATATAACTGCTCTCCTTCTTTTAACTGGGCTGCAAAACTTACCGTTAAAGAAATGGAAACATTTAGAGAAGAACTAGCAACGATGGGATACAAGTTCCAATTTATAACATTAGCAGGGTTTCATGCATTAAACACTAGTATGTTTGAATTATCAAAAGCATATAAAGAACGAGGAATGGCTGGATATTCTGAACTGCAAGAAAGAGAATTTACTTTACAAAAAGATGGTTTCAAAGCTGTAAAACATCAAGGATTTGTTGGTACCACATATTTTGATGCTGTACAAAACACAGTAACCGCAGGAAAATCTTCTACTGTAGCAATGCAAGGAAGTACTGAAGTGGAACAATTCTAGTAGACACAAGTGTAATTTTTTTCCGATTTTTACAATTGTTCTCTAAAACGGCGACACTGTTTCATTAAGTGTGTAACTTAAAATATCGAGGGTTTGACTTTTTTAA
>NZ_CDSBKO010000025.1:0-72653 GCF_977115655.1 Aquimarina sp. | reverse complement strand
AGAAAATTATCAACCAAATATTTGTTTTTAAGCACAGTTCATCCCAGTGCAGACTTTGTCATCCCAGTGCAGGCTTTGTCATCCCAGTGCAGACTGGGATCCAGATCATTAATAATGGATTCCGTTCTGCAACGGAATGACAAATCAACTTATTTCTATATCACGTAAAGTTTTGTCGTGTACAAAGAAACCAATGAATTGACCAAGAATACAGACTACCTTTTCGTCAATTTATTTTCAAATAAATCAGAGCTCAGATATCGATCTCCGCGATCACAAATAATAGCAACAAGGACACCGCTATCCAGAGTTTCGGCAAGTTTAAGGGCAGCAGTAACAGATCCACCGCTACTCATACCTGCAAAAACACCTTCTTCTTTAGCTAATCGTTTAGCCATGTTAGTTGCTTCGTCCTGGCTAACTTCAATTACCTGATCTACTTTGGATGGGTTAAATATTTTTGGTAAATATTCTTTTGGCCATTTGCGTATTCCTGGTATACTAGAGTCATCGGTTGGTTGTACGCCAACGATTTGTACTTCTTTAGATTTTTCTTTTAGATAGGTAGATGTTCCCATAATAGTACCTGTAGTCCCCATAGACGATACAAAATGGGTAATGGTACCATTGGTGTCTCTCCAGATTTCGGGTCCGGTAGTTTTATAATGTGCAAGCCAGTTATCCTCGTTAGCAAACTGGTTTAGCATAACATATCCCTCGTTATTTACTTTTGCTTCGGCATAATCCCTGGCACCTTCGATACCTACATCTTTTGAGGTAAGTGTAACTTTAGCACCATAAGCGCGCATGGTTTGTACTCGTTCTTTAGTCGAATTTTCTGGCATTACCAGCTCAATATCCAGTTTAAATATCCCCGCTATCATAGCTAATGCAATCCCGGTATTACCACTGGTAGCTTCAATAAGCTTGGTGTTTTTATCTATATCTCCGCGATCCAGAGCAGATTTAATCATATTATATGCGGCACGATCTTTAACACTTCCGCCGGGATTGTGTCCTTCTAATTTTAAATACAGGGTAATATTAGGATTGTTGATTAAGGAAGAAGCCTTTATCAAAGGCGTGTTTCCGATTAGGTCTAAAATACTATGAGACATTATTATACTACTTTTTTGATCTTGATTTCTGAGGTATTAGAAATAATAGAGTTTTCGGGTACAGATGTTGTAATCCATGCATTACCACCTATAGTACTGTTTGCACCTATAACAGTATTGCCGCCCAATATGGTTGCATTGGCATATATAGTAACGTTGTTTTCTACGGTTGGGTGGCGTTTTACATTGCGTAGTTTTCTGTCTACATATAATCCACCAAGAGTAACACCCTGGTATATTTTTACATTATCTTTTATAATTACAGTTTCTCCTATTACAATACCAGTTGCATGGTCTATAAAGAAAGATTTACCAATAGTTGCGCCCGGATTTATATCTGTACCGGTTAATCGGTGGGAGTATTCGGTCATTAATCTGGGGATTAAAGGCACTCCAATTTTTAATAATTCATGGCTTAACCTATATATTGCTATTGCATAAAACCCCGGATATGCCATATAAATTTCTTCAATAGAGTTGGCAGCAGGATCACTTTTAATAAAAGCTTGCGCATCGAGGTTTAATTTTTCTAAAATCTCGGGTAGTTTTTCTAAATAGGATTGCCATAATTTATGACAAGGTTTTTCTGTTTCCCAACAGGCAAGATCTATAAGCTCTTCAAATGTTTTTTCCAGAAGATCTATGTTTTTTGCAACCTCGGTATCTGTGTCAAATAAGGTGTAAAAGAGTAGGTTGGTAAAATATTCTGTTCTTTCTTTTAGTTTAAGCTTAAGATTAGGATTCTTTTTTTGTTCCTCGATTTGTGCAATAATTCGCTCTCGTTCTTTAGTCATTTCGTTCTATTTGAAAACTCTAGTAAATATATAGAATAAAGAATATAAAAAGTCTTATTAAAAGATAAAACCTTCCATTTTTTTGATAATAATAACAATTGAATAGGAGGGAGCAATGATTCCTTATGGTTTAATCCACATTGTGGAGTTTAATTCTTTGAGGCTTGCCTCAAAAACAAAATATATTTCAGGAAGCATACCTCGTGAGCTTGCTCCGAGGTTATTGATTCTTTTTTTAAGGGAATTACTACCTTAAGGTTATGGATTAAATGATTGTTGAAATTTAGGATAAATGAGTATCTGTAACAAATAGTACAGATATAAAAAGGGGGAAATGTTTTTTGGAGATATGCACTGATATTTGTCATAATTTTTTAGTGGTTTGGAAGGTATATTTACTATAGAATTTAAACGAAGACAAGATGAAAAAAAGAACACCTGTTTCCAAAATTATGACCTCTGATGTAATTACTTTGAACCCTAGTAATGGTTTAGAAACAGCAGAAAAACTATTTAAAAAATATAATATTCGTCATATCCCGGTGGTAAGTGGTGATGCTATTATAGGAATGCTTAGTTACACAGATTTGCTGCGTATAAGTTTTGCAGATGCTATTGATGAAAATGAAACTGATGTAGATACTGTAGTTTATGAAATGTTTACGATTGAACAAGTAATGGCAAAAAATTTGGTTAGTGTTAATTCTAATACTACAATTAAGGAAGTTGCAGAAATATTATCTAAAAAAGAATTTCATGCTTTACCAGTGGTCGATGATAATAAATTAGTTGGTATTGTAACGACTACAGATTTAATCAATTATTTAATAGAACAATTTTAAATCACACAATAGATATAATATAGTAAAAAACAGGAAAGCTATTTGCCTCCTGTTTTTTATATATAAATTATAGCATTTACCTTTTGATTTTATCGCTAGAATACTTTTTTATTATTTCTGTTTTTATAATAAAAACCTATTATACTATTTTAACTTTAAAATCGTGCATATAGAAATTGAGTCTGTTTTTTAACTATTCAATTTCAAATGAGAAAAAATCAACGTCACATTTTTAGCATACTTTTAGTACTCATTTGGTTTTAAAAGTATAACCAGTATAAGTAATTTTCAATTTTTTATTTAACGACTATTTTACGGATAGCATTTCCATAAGGTGTTTCTAGCACTATTGCATATACACCTGCTGCTACATTTATAGAGAATGGTATTTCATATTCTTTTTTTCCGGTATGTTTTTCTTTTGCTAACAACACATTGTCTGCCAGATTGAATATCTTGATACTAATTTCTTTTTGTTCTTTGAGTTCTACTTTAACAGAGAATTGCCCATTAGATGGATTTGGATATACGCTAAATTGCCTAATGTTTGTTATAGACAAAGTTTGTGTATTTTCATTTGGATTACCCAGTTCTTCTCCCTGAAGTACGACTATGTTTTGTGTGTAGGTATCCTGACAATCCCCTAATTTAGAGATCAGTGTGATTTCATACGTTCCCGGAGTTTCAAAGGATAGCTCTACAAGGTCTTGATCTTGCTGTATGATTTGTGCTCCATCAGGAAGTATCCATTCAATTTGATTGGGAATAGGATAGGTAACATCAATAATTACCATTTTTTCGTTGGTAAAAACCTGACTTGCATATAAAAATTCAGCTTTGATTTCTTTAATATTTTCTGTTACCATAATAGTGTCTTCTGCAATACATCCTTTACCAGAAATTACAGTAGCTGTATATTTTCCTTCCTGATCCACTTTAATAACAGGTTCTGTACTGGTAAATCCAGTTGAAGAAGTCCAGTTATACGTTGCTAAAGGATCTTGTATTTTTGCTGAGATAGTAACTATTTGTCCCTCACAAAAGAAAGGGTCTTCTCCCAAATCTATAGTAAACAGAGGAGGGTTTATAAACTCGATAGGTTGGCTTGAGTTGGTTACAAAACAACCTTTTTCATCTGTTACCCGATATATATAGGATCCAAAGCCTGCGTTTTCTAAGATTTTTCCAAAAGCACTAAAATCAGGATCTAATAAATTCTCCCAAATAATTACATAATCTCCCGTTCCTCCCTGAATATCCAATTGTATACCAGCATCGCTACCATCCCGACAAGAAAGCTCTTTTTTACCAGAACTTGTCACTATAATAGGATTAGGTCCTTGAACCTTAAATTGTTTTTTTTGACTGTTTCCTCCATCATCAGTTACTGTTACTTCATAATCCCCAATACCTACATTGGCTAGTGTAGCATTTGTAGATCCATCGTTCCAGAGATAAGAGTATTCTCCATCAGGTTCTAAATACCCTTCTATGGCACTTGCAATAAGATTGACTTGTGTATACGAACAATCTACGGTATCTGGTGTCATTCGAATAGTAATTTCTATAGGCAGCGGGTCTATTAATATAAATTCTTCGGCGTCTGAGACACAGCCATTACTGTCGGTTACTATAATAGTATAGGTTCCTTCAAAAAGATCTTTTACATTAGTATTGGTAGATGTTGCAGAAGGAGTAAAAGGATTTCCATTTTTGGTCCATGTATAATTAGTGTAATTGCCAGATCCACCAGAAACAGAAAAAGAAATACTCCCGTTATTTCCATCGATAAGAGTAGGGTTTTTAATTATTAAAGGAATAACCCTGGGTTTATCAGGAAATCGTTCGTTAATCGTTATAACACTACTGGTAGTTTGACATCCTTTATTGTCTTGAACAGTTATCGTATAATCTCCTTTGGTTAAATTTTCAAAAAGAGTAGCAGATTGAAGATTTCCTCCATTGATAGCGTATTGATATGGCGGTGTTCCGCCAGAAGGAACTACGGTTATGTTTCCATCATTACCTCCTACACATAATACATCTGTTTTTGTCCCAGTTACGGATAAGGCTGGGGGAGCTGTTAAAGTAAACGGGTTACTTTGGTCGTATTTATCCGGATTTGTATCAAAAGCACTCCCTCCTTTTTTGGTCTGCCATAAAACTTTGTATGTACCTGCAGGAAGATCTCGTGGAGTCCATGTATAGGAACGACCACTAAAATCAGTTTTTGTTATCACTTTAGAAGAATATCCATCATAAGTACCATTGATTTGCCGATATATTTGCAGGTTCATTTTTTCATTGGTAGCAGCATCTAATTCTCTCTCAAAAGTAACGGTAAAACTACCATTGGTATTATCTACACTAATATCACTATTACTACAACTAGGAGAAATAGGTTGCGGATCACCAACTAATCCTGGAGAGCAATTTGTAAGTGTATATTGTATTATATCTGAATAATCGTTCTGGTTACTAGCGTTCTGAACATATTTTACTCTAAATCGAATAATATTAGCGTTGTCAATATTAGGTATTGTAGATAAATCTATATCTGGATGAGTTGTTTTTCCTCCATAAGGTAATAATTCTTGAAAAACAGTTCCACCTAAAGAATATTCTAAAGAATATGCAATATTTGTTGCTCTATCAGTAATTTTTAAAGGTAATGATTCATCTCTGCAGTACAAGGTAGATGTATTGTTAATATTGTTTAAGTTATCTAAGAAAGTAACTCGAAGAGAAGCGGCATAGTCAAATTCTACAGGTCTGCAAGTCTCACCAGGGAAGTTGATAAAATTTATAAAAGAAGAAGTGTAGGGGAATGTTTTTTTAACTACACAATATTGTGTGTTAGGATCAGGAAGATTTAGATGAACACTATAGGCTGTTAATTTTTGAGATCGAGTGGTAGTACTTTCAAAAAAATATGTTTTACCATCTATTGCTGGTATAGACACCCCATTAAATTTAAACTCACGGGGCCCTTTAAACTGAAAAAGATTTCCACTACTAGTTGGAATATTTGAACCAAATGAAATATAATAATCTGTTGATAAACCAGATCTATTATAGGTAAAACGGTTTTCAACTTTATATTTGTACTGGCTATTAGCATAAAAAGATAAAAAGCCTAAAAAAAATAATAGTAATGTTGTTTTCTTCATCATTATGATATATTAATACTTTACTTCAATTTCTTCCCATTCACTAATGCTTCCGTCTATAAAAATAGCTTTAAATGCATACGTATAGGTAGTATTTGGGATTATTTTTTGATCTATCCAACGGTTATCTTGTATATCTAGTCGTTGGTATAGAGTAAAAGGGGTTTTGTCTGTTTTTCGATATACTTGTATTTCTACAGCGTTCTCTTCTTTAAAGCGCCAAGTGAGTTGTATAAATTTTTGTTCCCGATTTACGGTTGCGTATAATCCTTTTATTCCGGGTTGTAAAAGTTTACCTGGTATATTGATCGTTAGTGGAGGGGTAGGCTCACTTTCTAAACCACCCTGATCTACTGTGATTAAGGTGTATTGGTATTTTTGACCAGGATTTACTTTTGTATCTATAAAATGCGTAACAGAATCTATAGAGGTTTCATATATTTTTTTCCAAGGCTGGGTTATAGAATCATTAGCTTTTTTTCTATAAAGAATTGTGGCTGCCCAATCTTCTGAAGAGCTATTAATCCAAGTAAAATCTACCGCGCCTTCCTTTATTTTGTATGTTTTAAATACAGGAGATGTTGGTGGTATTCTATCTGGTTTTTGTAGCACCAAAGTATCTGATGGTTTGGATTCATTATATCTATTGTCTAATGCGATTAATCGATAATACACAGCTTTATCAAAAGAAGTCATGTCTATACTATCGATAAAATTTTCTTTGATCAGGTTTGCTTTATTTAATTTAGTAAATTCCTGATCTTTTCGGTAAGCTCTTAGAATATCATATCCCTTTAGATCTAGCTCGGTATTTTTGGACCACTTTAATGTTACTATACCCAGAGTGTCTATAGTCCCTTCTAATCCTGTTGGTTTTTTTGGAGGAATACTGTCTATAGGTTGTACCATTGCTGGAGGGGATTCTTTATAATCCTGATTGTTTCCAAAAGCTTTTATTTTAAAATAGTTAATATCAGATAAAGGACCATACTTTATTTTTGTCTGTGTCGGAGCTATACTATCTACTACGGTTTTATAAGGACCTATTGCTGTTTCAGCTCTTAATAATTCGTATTTTCTAACTTTCCATAATTCTTCTTCGGCAAATGTCCATTCTAATGCGACTTCGTTTTCAGAGAGTATATTGGTATTAGTAAATAAAGGCTCACTTTTTATTTCTTTAAACCCTATAAGTTCGGCAGGGTCGGATGGAGGGCTGGTTTCACTAAAATAGTTAATACCTGTAATACGATACCAATATTTTTTACCGTATTGAGGTATAGAATCAGTATATGATACTCCAGAATACGGGGTGTCTGCCAGTTTGGTTATGGGTACATTATTAATTTTATCGAAAACTTTTCCATCTTCAGAACGCTCTAAATTATATGCCGTATAGTAGGGCAGGAGCTGATCATATTCCCAAACCAATACGAAAGCATTTTGATAGAAATAGCCAAAAAAATCAGTAGGTTTAGGTAATTCTTCTTTATCTTTTGTACTTATAAATACTCCTGATGATTCTACTAACATTTTTTCTTTAGGAATAGCACTTTTTATATTGTAGAGATATTTTTCATTTTCTTTAACAGTAGTATCCACAAACCCCAATCCAGCATATTGTGCTACTTTGAAATCCTGATCTATAGCAAATAAGGAAAATCCAAACCTGCGATCCAGTTCTTCACTTTCATAAAAAACTTGCAATAATTGATTTTCTTCGTTATTGTTTACTTGAAACGTTTCTCCATAAATAGCTTGTGCTGCTACGGCTGCCATATCATTTTCCTGAATAAAACTTTCCCATTCTTTTGGAGGTTTAGGGCGAATAGTATCCCCAGAAAGGATTACTTTTTCTGGTACTGTAAGTGGTTTACTGTCTCTTAATACTGTTGCTCGTTCTACAATAAAGCCGTATTGATTACTATATTTCCAGGCATATTTATCGTCTACAGCCCAACGTAATAGTATTGCATTTTCTTTTGCTAAAGCTTTAACTACTATTTTTTTAGGAGTTTCGATTTCTTTTTCTTGTGCGGTTATGGTATTATTCATTCCCCAGAAAAGAACTACTATACTATATATGATATAATGTTTTAGCGTCATTAAAAATAATTTTTATAATCTACCTTGATTGTATTACCTGTATCTTTATTAGGTAATGTATATTGAAATTCTACCTGATATTTTTCTACATTTATATAAGGAAATATTCCATCTATGATATATTTATATCTTTCGTAAGCAGTCATATCTATAGGATTTGCATTCAAATAACGATTTACAATAACATATTGCAGATGTATATAATCCTGTTTATAGGCTGCGGCAAGATTCCATCGAAAAGGGAAACGTTCTTTTAAATATGGATTCTCGGGATTGTTTTGTACATACTCACTATAGGTCAAAGAAGGTTTGATGTTTTTCATAGGGGGTGTTCCCAATATAGTTTCATCTCTATTTACCCGAATATCAGTATCCAAAGGGTAATTTTGATAGAGTAAAGGGTGAATTTCTTTTTCATAATAATAATCAGATTTCATTCCAACCCCAGACATAAGAGGTTTGTTCAGGGTATATTTGGTTCCAACTACTTCATTTACATCAAAAGGTTCAAATTTTGCAATTCGTAGTTCTAATTGCGCTGCATTAGATGATCCATCCATAAAAGTATAATAGTCGGTAATATTCATTGCCCGCATTTTTTCTTTAAAAGTATTAAACTTACTGGTGGTAAAGTTAAATTCTAATCGGGTTAAGGAAGCATCATTGGTAGTAGTGCCAGTAAGAGAATTATTGGATATGGATACATCTTCGTTTACATTTGCAAATGTTTGTTCTACATTTACATTATTACCAGAGTCTAATTTTGAAGTCACTAATTTATATAATATTCCTGTAGTATTAGGTAATTTTGGTAAAGGAAAGGTAAGGATGTTACCAGTAGCGTCGTACGAAAATTCTACTTTCATATTTTGTCCATTTTCTGCTACAAAAAATAACTCATCTTTAAAACCAGGAGTCCCAAATAAATAATCCTGTCCTTTTTCTAATTGCACATAGCCGGTATTACTTTCTTTTGGCAAAACATATCGTTGATCTACAATAGGGTACATATATTCGATATTTTTATATGGGATTCGAGTAGGAGCTTTTCCTGTTGTAAAGGTTACTGTTTTTTGTTCTATTACAGGTTGCCCATTACTTAGAACAGATGTCCAAGCTCCTTCTTTAAATTCGCTAAATTCTACTTTTACTGTGGCTGAAATTTCTTTTTCAGGGGGTAAAATGTCGTCTGTATCAAAGATTAAGACATCTTTTTTTGTATTCCATGTTTTTTCACCAGCCAATACAATGCTACCATCTTTTACAGTTATTTCTTTTAACTCTACTTTATATTTTCTGGTACCTATATCATCATTGATTTCTACAATTTCTCCTACAGGTACATTAAAAGCAACTTGTATAGCATCAAAAACATCTACGTTTCCTGCACTATCTTCGGGTAAAATATCAGATATGATTTGCACGTCCTGTATACCTGTCCGGCCTACAATTTCACATTCTTCTCCTATAATGACTTTTAATCTTGCTTGTATGGTTACTACTCCCAATACACTTATTTTTACTCCTGCATATCCTTTTACAAACCAAGGGTTTGGTAACTGTCCCTGAGCAAGTACTGCAATACCAGCTTTAAGAATAGGCACTTTTTTCTTCATTCCAAAAATCTTGATTTGTGCGCCTATTTCACCTTGCAAAAATGAATAAAGTTGCCCTGTAGCATACCACCCATCCATACCTATTGGGCCAGGTCTTCCTTTACAATGTGCATCTCCAAAATCCTTAATCATAATATCAAATCCAACCCCTGCACGTACCGATGCATATATGATTCCCCAATCAAAGCTTTTTCCTATTTCTACGTAGGCACCAAATGCATATCCAGTACCTTGTGCAAGTTGGCTTTCAAAATTTCTGCCAAATAAAAGCTCATCCCCACTTAGGTTTAATATATCAATAACTTCTGGTTTAGGTAGTGCAGCCGGCTCCAGAATAGTTCCTACCATAAAATACAGATCAAATGAGGCATCAAAAGGACCAATAGGGATACCTGCTACCCCAAATCGTTTGGTTGGTGTACCTATATAGATATACCAATCATTAGGAGAGTCATAAAACTCGATATACCCCAGTCTGTTTTTTTCACCGGCACCACGTATGGTTCCAAGGTTAAGAAATACATCAAACATTCCCCAATACGTGTCATTTCTAAAATCCAAATCTACCGCTAGTTGTGCTGCAAATTTTTCGTTTCCTGTTAATATATCTGGAAATACATGGGTAGAAAAATACTTGATTCCTTCTTTATCAATAGACATACTGCTAAAATTAGGTAAGGTTTTCTCTTTTTCTGCTAGTTTTTTCTGCATTCCTTCTACAGTACCAAATGCAGAACTACCACTATCTTCTCCGCCACTACCTCCATCATTTGTCATAAGTGCTGCACCACCGTAAAATCCTAATCTGCTAAGTCCACCCCCTGCAGAAGGGCTGTTAAAACTCATTTCTATAGCAAATAACCCGGTAAAGGTTGCTGATTTTTTGACTTTGAAAGCAGCCATGGCTTTAAACCCAAATTCTGTATCTATATCTGGTTGGTAATTAATACCCGACATACTATGTCTTTCTTTTTCTTCCATACCAGCTTTGCGCATGTGATGGTATACACCGCCACCAAGCTCTAATATTTGCAAAGCTTTATTGCTTTTATTAGAATTAGGTTTCCCAAAGGCATCCACATACCAATATCTAAAGTCGTCTTTACGACCAAAAAGTCCCTTTGCTTCTAATTCTATTTTTAAACTTTCTGCATATAATTTAAGTTTTCCAGATAGTCCTTTGCCATATACGGGATCTTCTCTAAAGAAGTTAAGCTCCCCATAGAACTCAAAGTTCTTTCGTTTTACATCTATTTTTACAGCATCTACTTCAATTTTATCAAATTTCCATTTTAGATAATCTCCATCATCTAATTTTCCTATAATACGAAGTTTGACATCTCCTTTAATACCAGATCTATCAAGATTTAGAAAACTGTTAAACCCAATTTCTGCTCGGTCATCTTCATATATTTTTGCTTTGATATCGTAAAACCCTAGTTGAAACCCGGCAATTTTTGGTAATGCAATAGTATCTTTAAAGCCCATATATTTTATAGAGAGATAGGGGCGCGCCTTGGTCTGTATTTTAAAATTTTGAAAAGCAAGCCCATCAAATTCTAAAGATTCTATATCACTTACCTCTTTGTCTTTTGAGGATATAGAATTCAAAGAGTTTTTCTGCTTTTTATTAAAAGCCATAAGCCCGGTGAGGTTAGCTTCGGGATAGAATTTTCCGTTTTCGACTTCCATTTTTATATAGGACTCTGGAAAAAGTTTTGCTTTGCCTTTAAAAATATTAAAATCGACATCTTTAGTCACTTCTACCCGAACACTATAATGGTTATCGGCAGTAATCAATCCTTTATATTCTAATTCTCCGTTACCATCTTTATCAGACTGACTAATTGGTAGAACTATTTTGCCATTAAAATCGGCTTTGATAAAATGATTGACTTGAAGATCTACATTTAGAGAATCTAAGGAGTATTGCCATTTGCCAGCATTTCCTTCATTAATATTAAATAGATTGGTAGCGAAAAAGTTGCCAGAGACCCCAAAATTATCAATAAGTAATCCTTTAGCACCAAAAGAAATGCGTTCTTTGGATTTGGTTATCTGAAACTCAGGAGGTAAGGTAATAGTCACTTCTTCACCATAAAAACCTCTCCATAATTCTTTTTGATTTGTTGGGATTAGTTGTTGTTCCTCATAAATTTTGGGGAATGTAACCAACGGAGAGTTTTTGGTATCACTAAGATCCAGTACCACATTTTGCATTTTGAACGCCCAACCAGGTAAGGATGTTAGTTCAAACTTAGGTAAATCCAGTTCGATAAGAAGGTCTTGCAAGGATTCTGCTACAAAACTAAAATTAGCTCCTACGTAGCTTTCGTTGTTGGTTATTTTTTTACCATCCTGAGGTGTTGTTTCTTCTGGAAATTTTTGAGTACCATTTTCGTTTAACGGGATTGCTACCGTTTTGGCAATACGTACATCGGCTTCCAGAGCAATTTCTGTTACTTTACCGGTGCAGTCTATTTTTACATAAGTTTGTTTTGTGGCAGATCCATCATTTTCTAAACCTCCTTTAAAGGTAATAGCCCATTGCCCGCCACTTTGCCCTACGGGAAAGTCTCCTATAAGATTTAATTGTGCTTCGCCATAAATTCCTCCCTGATGGGATAGTTTTACATTACTGGCACTAAAAAATAATTCTGTACTGAGTTCTCCAAGAGTAAGTTTAGCAAACAAATCTACCTCGGCATAATTAGCATGTAATTTAGCTTTTACAATACCTATAGTAATGGAAGAACTTTCGGATACATTTTTTTTGATTCCTACCGGAAACTGAAGTAATTCTTTACCACTAATGATATTAATGAAATTTTCTTGTTTTTCTATCTCTTTAAACAATTCTTTGGCTTTCCCCATCAGAGAATCGGTTTTTGGGGTAGGTTTATAGATCTTTTTAATATAATCTTTGGTAAACTCTGCCATGCCTTTAAAGAATCCTTTTTTTGGAGCATTTGTAGAATCTAATTCTAACTCTGGGAAAGATCGAAATTGTCTGGTGTCATATTTTCGTAAGGCATACGCTTTGCTTATTTCATTAGCTACTCGCTTTGCTTTAAAAGCGGCTAGTTTTTCTTGTGCTTTGGTATCTGGCTCATTTACTTTCGTGTTTTCATGCAACAACGTTGTTGTTTTCTTATTCTTGATCAATAGGGAATCTTTACCTGTATTGGAAAAACCGACTATGGATAATAGAAGGGAAAGTAGGAGTAGATATTGGTTTTTCATTCGATTTTGGTTTACTATTGTATTGGTGTTTTATGCTTTTATATAATAGTCACTTTATTGTTTGACTTTATTATTCTTTCTTTTTTACTCTACGAAGTTGTAAGACTTTGTGGAGCTAGGGTTTTATATACTTATTTAGTTTCATTACCACTCTAATCATTCGTTTTTATATTCATTTATGTCGTGTTTGCTATATTTGTTACCTTTTTGTATCAAGGATCATATTACAAACGGTGTTTTTATTTATTCTTTTACCTTTCGTTTTTATCTCGCTCCGTTAAGTCAGAAGACTTTTTGGAGTGGAGACTATTTTCTTTTTTTTTCCTTTTTAAAACCGCCTAAAATGTATTTCCAGCCCCTATAACTATTATCAAAGCGGTTCCATAAAGCAGGGGCTTCTCCTGTGTTTCTATATATTTTAATATTGGTAAATAAAAGTTTAATACCAGATATAAAAATTAAAATCCCCAATAAAATAATAACTATACCAAATAGTACACTTAGTATAATAAAAAAAAGAGAAATCGGTTCACCTATCACATATTCATCATTTAGTATAAGTTTACCCCTACCCATTCGTACTTTTATATGAGATAATTTTTCTGCTGGGATACATAAAGGAATTTGCTTAATTATGGGTTGTTCTGTAATCAACTTTTCTTGTCTTAAAAAATCAAAGAATTTTATATGTTTTTTATTCACATCCACTATTCTAAATACCTCATCTTTTTTCTTGTTATCTGATAAACGTAAAATTATTTTTATATTATCATAATTCTTATGCTCTTCTGGAATTAATGTTTTTATTATTACTCCTTCTGGAATTAATGTTTTTATTTCTATCTCTTCAATACTTTCATACTCGACAAGTCTTAATTCTTCTTCTTCTTGTATAGTAATAAAATGAGGCCCTACCTGAAAAACCAATAGTAAGGGGACTAAAAAAAGTAATCCAAATTTTATGATATACTCTATATCTTTCATGTTTTTTTTATTATTGCTCCTGCTCCGCAAAGTCTCCTGACTTCGCGGAAGAATACATTTGCAGATATCGTATTGTTAGCTACATTCATTATTATTTTATATATTTTAAAATCGTAGATGGTTGTAAAACATCTACAACAGGATTCGATATCAAAGTCACAGGTAATACACTATCTATCTCCTCACTATAATTACTTGCACTAGAATATTTATATTCACTACTTTTTCTAACAATGCCAGATCGAATCGGGTTTAAATGAATATAATCTAGTTTTGACCACATAAATTTATGTGAATAAATCTCCTCGGCATGATTACCATATTGCCAAAACTGATAGTTTTTATTTCGATTATGTGTTTTTGTAGCCAGAGCAAAACGTTCTAACATCCATTCTCTTCTGCTTTCTGGCTCCTGCTCCGCAAAGTCTCCCGACTTCGCGGAAGAATACATTTGCAGATATCGTATTGTTAGCTACATTCATTATTATTTTATATATTTTAAAATCGTAGATGGTTGTAAAACATCTACAACAGGATTCGATATCAAAGTCACAGGTAATACACTATCTATCTCCTCACTATAATTACTTGCACTAGAATATTTATATTCACTACTTTTTCTAACAATGCCAGATCGAACAGGATTTAAATGAATATAATCTAGTTTTAACCACATAAATTTATGTGAATAAATCTCCTCGGCATGATTACCATATTGCCAGAACTGATAGTCTGCTCCGCAAAGTCTCCCGACTTCGCGGAAGAATACATTTGCAGATATCGTATTGTTAGCTACATTCATTATTATTTTATATATTTTAAAATCGTAGATGGTTGTAAAACATCTACAACAGGATTCGATATCAAAGTCACAGGTAATACACTATCTATCTCCTCACTATAATTACTTGCACTAGAATATTTATATTCACTACTTTTTCTAACAATGCCAGATCGAATCGGGTTTAAATGAATATAATCTAGTTTTGACCACATAAATTTATGTGAATAAATCTCCTCGGCATGATTACCATATTGCCAAAACTGATAGTTTTTATTTCGATTATGTGTTTTTGTAGCCAGAGCAAAACGTTCTAACATCCATTCTCTTCTGCTTTCTGGCTCTGTTTGTATTTTAGATAAAATATTTTTTGCTGTAAACTTTTTAAAATCTCGTACCAAATCTGATAACTGATCTTTTTCTGATTGAACGATCATATGTATATGATTACTCATGATAACATACCCGAACAAGACCATTCCCTTGTTTTTAATACAATAATCTAAACAATCTATAATTACATCACAATATATTTGCCTGGTAAATACATCTACCCAATCTACCACAGTGGCTGTGATAAAATGAGCTTTGCTTTGATCTCTTATGATGTATCCTTCTTTCATATATTTTTATTGCTATGCAAAGTCCCTGACTATGAGAGCTGTTTTCTTTTTATTTTACTTTTTTATGTTTCATTTTAACTTTTCGTTTTGGTTATTCCGCGAAGTCGGGAGACTTTGCGGAGCGGGGTTGTTGTGAATGTAATCGATCTTTTGTTGTATGACTTTATCTGTCCATAATTCAATCGGTTTGTTATGTTGTTGCCAAAATTGATATTTGGTTACATTACTATTCTTTTTTCCTGCTTTTTTCATCATCCATAGAAGCCATTCTTTTCTACTCTCTTGTGGGTGTTCCTCAATCGTCCTTATGAGCTTTTTTGCGGTAAACCCTTTAAAATCCCTAATTAGGTCTGAAGGGTTTTCATTTGCCGCTCTAAAAAGTAAATGTGCGTGGCTAGGCATAAAACAATACGCATAGATTTCCATTCCTTTTTCTTTTCTACAATATTCTAAGCTGTTCGCTAATACAGAAAAGTATTCCTGACGCGTAAACACATCCATCCAATACACCGTAGCGAAGCTTATGAAATAAGCTGCTGATGGATTATGGAATTTGTATTTTCTGCTCATTGTTTTATAATTCTTTTCTTTTTTAACTTCTATCTTATCTTCTTACTCTCTTGCCTGCACGAGCGAGACGCTCGCGCTAGCGAGGGGATATGTAAGTAGTGGTTTTTCATAATTAATTTAGGTTTCATTCTGAATCATTAGAATTAATAATTTCTTCGAGGTGAAGAAATAGTCTTTTTCCTATCGTGGTCTCTATTTTATGAGAAATTAGATCTCTAATTAAAGATTGTTCATCTTTATATTTTTTTATCATCTCTATGTTGCCATGCAAAAGACTGAACTCAACATTGGCTATGCGATCAGCTAGTTTCACAATTATTGCATTTTGATTTGTAGCTATGTTTTCAAAAGTTATTTCTTTGTTTTCTAGCTTAGTTTTTGAAGGATTTTTTATGTTGCTAACGAGTTCCACAATTTCTCTGACATCTTCTCCACAATTTGAAGTGATCCAGGCTTTATCTGCATCCGTATCTTCTATAACATCGTGTAACCAAGCTGCTGAAAACAAATCAGTGTTTTTTTGTAACTGAGCCCCAAAGTGTAATAATATGGAAACCACATTTGTCAGATGAACTTCATAGGGATAGCTTCCATAACGTTGAGAATTATGTTTTTTTACGGCATAATCCCTTGCTTTTATAACTTTATAGGGAGTGCAGAGAACTACTATTTCTTCTACTATTTTTGGATTTATTTTATCCTTTTCATGTATCCACCCTGTAGCATAATGGTTCATGAATGATTTAATAACAGGGGTTTGTTTTTTCCAATCTCCGTTTTCAAAGGATTCCAAGCTAGAAATATTGTCATAAACAGATTTTCCTGCAATTACCCTAATAACAATATCTTTATTATTGAATTTATGTATATAGAAATAATAATCTAATAAATTATCTCCTTCTATACATTTTATTAATTTCGATTCATTGTTTTTAGGAAACAAATTTATTGCAGGGTTATCCTTAACTCGTTTAACATACGAATATAAGTGATAGGAAAAATTAATGTGCTCCCAATCTGGTTCGTACCCAAAAGGGTCAATTAAAGGTTCTCTTTCGTTTTTGTATTCCTCTCGTATTAAAAGAACATCATTTTTAAATATTTCAAAGTAGCTTAATTCATCATAATTATAGTTTACTTGATATTTAATATTGATTGACTCATCTATCAATAAGGATTGGTCTTTAAGAAAAAGATAATTTGATTTATTATAAGTAAATATAGAATAGATAGAACCATTAATGACTTCATATTCACCAACAATATTATGTTTTTTACTTTCAGAAATTAATTCTTCATTCTCAATAGAAATACTTTGAGTTTTTTCGGTGGGCATAAGGTCGATACCTAAATTTGAGTAAAATCTTTTTAACATTATCTCATTCTATATTTTATTAAGATTTTTTCTAATTCCTGGAGTTCTGATGAAGATACTTTGTCGGTAAAAAAATCATAAAAGTTTGTTCCTAATTCCTTTTTGGTTCCTCCAAAATTGAATGAAGATGACTTAGCAATGCTTTCATTTATTTCATTCCATTGAGACTGATTCAATAAATTTAGGTCATCAATACCAAATTTTTTCTTTGCATTAGTCTTTACCAAACCTTCATATGTGGCACCCCACTTGTCACCTTTTCCAGTTTGGGTATACGTAATTTCATTTCTTTTAAATATCCACTCTAAGAAATCTGATGGAGTGTAATCTTTATACTCTATAGTTAAAGATCTTCTCATTTCCTGTAGAATCTTAGCCACTTCTTCAATACTTTTTCCTTCATTCAATAACTCTATCTTTTTATCTGCTAAAGCTTCTACTTTTGCTGCATATTCCTCTCTTAATACTGAATTGGTTTTCGAAATTAAAAGTTCATCTAAATTATCACTTCTTAGATTTTCTTTCCAAGCTGACAAAAGGTTTTCATCCTGTAATTTTTGAAGTTTGTCTTTTGATGCTCCAGAAAAGTCCTGAAAGAATTCAGTTTTAAAACTTTCATCTAAATCGTCTATATTATTCTTTAAAACTGATAAACTAGATTCTTCTAGCTTATTTAACAAATCCAGATGACTACCTGAAAGTTTTAAGCTTTCATAAATAATGTTTTGAACATTTCCTGGCTCCGGAATCTTGCTAGAATTCTGAACCATCTCTTGAAATAATTCTTGAGCTCTAGGTGTGGTCGGATCTAAAATTCTATACTCTTCATATAGCGGATGGTTTATAGTTTGTTTGACATCTAAACTCTTTGGTGTATGAAATTGAAGCTCGAATACTTGACCTGAAGGTTCGCGTAGATTGGTATTTATGCCTTTATACACTGCTCCACCTTCAAATGTATTTTTGACATTAACAATTTCATATCCTTTTTGTTGTAAAGCTTTCATTACATCAAAAACTCCATCAGTAAAAGATTCTGCTTCAAAGGTGGTCGTATAGCGAAGGACATCATTCATTGGTGTATTTACTCCATCAACAAAAAGTTTTCTTACCAATGAACTTTTTGTTTTCAACCTGAACTCTAGACCTTCCATTATGCCACCTTTGGATGAAGCAATATTTGAAATATCAGAGGTAACTACTTCCTCAACCCTCCTCGCGTCACTCAAGAGTTGTTCTGCTTTAACGTTAATCTGTAAAATTTCAGATTTAGCGTCTAATACTTTTGTTAAGGCTTGCTTAATTTGCTTTACAGCCTCAGCATCATTAGCATGTTTCGCATCTTGTAAATCCTTAATTGCATATCCAATATAATCATCAGTAACTTTTTCATAACTACTTACAAAAACACCTAATTGATCATTGCTCAGTTGGTTTATGTTCTGTGAAAGTTTTCGTATATCAGACGCTATCTCTTCTGCTTCATCTACTTTATTTTTAGCTTTAATCAGTAGATTTTTAAAATTGATGTTAGAAACGTTTTCACCCAGACTTACGATACCAGAAAGTGTGGATGTTATTTGCAGAATGTTTTTAAGTTCATTCAATTCAGCATTATCACTCACGGATGTAGCTCCTATAGAAGCCATACTACTTATGACATCAGCCGTGTAGAAAATTCTTTTGGCTCTGGTTAGGTTAGTTGCAATATTTAGTGCACCTCCTGATACCGCTAAACTCGCTACGTCTATAACTGTGAAAATGGCATCAGCTGTCGTTTGATTTTCTCCAGATTGAGATACATAAGCTACAGCAATTGCGGGTATTGGATAATTTTTTCGATCAAAACCGACACCACTCTCAAAAGATTTTACACTGGTTAAGTTTGATTTATTAGTAAGAAATATTAAGTCAAATGGTTTAAAATATTCCTCATTACTATAATCGACTTTAAATTTGGTTTTGTCGTCTATTGTTACATTTCTAAATCCAGATTGGGTAAGCTGCGTTAATTTTATTTTACCAAAATTAGAATCATTTTTATCTGTGATGAAATTTCTATTTATCGTTTCCGTTTGGTAATAATCAGAAAGAGGAGCATCTATAAATCGATAGGTTAAAGTTTCTGAAGTGATATTGCCTATTTCTACTAGAGCTCTACCTACAACATTTGTATATTCGAAAACAAATGATCTGTTTTCAATATCCTTTATAGCATCAGATAATCTTGAGTCATAAAGTTCCTCAGCATCAAACATTTTCTTAGTGAGTTCTCTAATCAAAAGATTTCTGTTGTCAGAACCAAAGAATAAAAATGCATCATCAACGGCATAGAAAATTTGTTCGCTTAAGACTTTATCAGGATCAAATACATTTGTTCCTTCAATGCCTTCTAGGATAGGTTTGTTGATATTTCTATTAGCATATTGGATTAACTTTATGATTGCTCCTTCAAGATCATACTTGGCGCTATTACTTTCTGGTGTAAAAGTTTCATTAACAAATTTTGAAATGATTTTTAGTATGGTTTCAGAGTGTAGTTCAGCAATGTCATTTTGTGAAGCTATATTAATTACGTAGGCAATATCTTGAGAGTCATCCTCCTCAATTTTTCCTGGAATTGTATTATAATCCAGAAGAGAGGAAGCAATATTATTAGCTTCATTGTTTATATTAATTTTTAGATAATCATAGAATTTGATTAACCATTTTTCAGCTGAATCAGGAATATTAGCATCAGTTTTGATGGAATAAGATGTAGTTCCTTCTTTTTGATTTGTCTGAGAGTAACAATATTCTTGCCTTAGAAGTAATTCAAATTTACCTCCACCACTGCATAGATTTTGCCTATTCCAATTTCCGAATTGAGATGAGATTTCATCTAATAATCTGGGGTATAGAGATTTAATCTCAAGAATTTTGTTTCTAAGTAGAAAAGTTTTATCAGAATTAGAATAATTGGCTTCAGCAAATACCCAATTAACAGCTTCATTGGTAATCGAATATTGTGATCCTGAATATTGAATGTCTAAAGATTTAGTTCGAGTTTCTGCATCTATTTGTACTATAAAATCTTTTACTGGGACTATTCTGGAATTTTCAGAAAAATGTGAATAATTTCCGTTAATAATTAGAGCATGGTAAGAATATTTATCACTTTCATGAACTCCAAATATTATAGCTTTGGAACTATTTTTTTCATTTAATTCAATATTATAATCAGATAATTTATAGACTTCACCATTATCTGTACTATATTCTTTCAAAGAATATTCATTTTCTCCAAGTTCAATTATTCTTGCTTTATATGTTTTATCCTCAATGGTAAATTTTGCGATCGTTCCTGGAACAACAGTCATAAATTGATTGAATTTGGACAAATCATCAAATAGACTATTTCCATAGTAACCATAAAATTTGGTTACATTGGATACATTATTAGGTAATACAAGTATCTCCTTACTTGGTGTTAAAAAAGTAAAGGTTTTATTAGAATCTTCATTTTGACCAAACTGTAAATCTTTAAAGTATCCTCGCGTGGAATAATTTTCCCCACCACTATCCTCCTGAAACAAGAAGAGTTTTAAACCAGAATCACTCATCGTGGCCCAGTTGGGGTATCCCAGTTCTGTACCATCCCCATAATCCATTAACCAGGTACTGGCTTTGCCGGTATTATCCAGATTCTCACCAAATGGATGTTCTAAGGTAAATACACCATGTCCTAACTCATGCGCAGCAACTTTAAGCGCAGAATCTTTCTTTTCTAGTCCACTACCTATATGTTTTTCAAACAAAAATCCCCATTGTCTGGTTTTGGGCATAAAACCACTTAGCGGTTTAGAAACGGTAAATTCATTACTTAGTACTAAAACAAAATACTGTTGTGAGTCATATCCCGGATATTGTTTTTTGAATTCTTTGTAGATATTTTTTAGTTCTGTTGGATAGTCTGATAAAATACCGCTTCCGTCATAATCGATAATATTATTGTTGTTTTCATCCCAAGAGTTCTGAGCTACAGTAATATCTATAACATTAGGTTTTACTTTAAAATTTCCACCAGCGCGACTGTATATTTTATTTAGTTCTGTTTCAAAATCTGGAATGTTTTTACCACCATTTACGGTAACTACCTGTACAGGGATTTCTTTTTGTTTTCTAATATGATGGATAAAGAAACTTGCTGCAATCTTGTATTTTTTGTCGGCACTATCCAAATAAGTAATCACACACTCTTCATTTTGGTATGGATTTATGCCAGATACGGTAATTTTATAGGTATTTGTTCCTGCTAATCGTTCGTGTTTTATTGCAGAATTTTTAACCGTTTTTATGATGAGGCTGTCTATATTTATGTTAGAATCACTTATCTCGATGTCTGCATAAAAAACATCATCCTCTCCTTGTACTGCTGCCTTATGAGGAGGGTAGTAGTCCTTACCATCAGAAGTTTTTATTTTGCTATAGGTAGAGGTTTCAAAACTATTATTTACCTGATCCAGAGCAAAACGAGTCTCTGCTTCATTTTCCTTATGTTCTCTAAAAGCTACTTTAACCGCATCATTGATGATTGTATCTACATAGGGATCCTCTATAGTACCGGCATGAGTGCCAGATTGTATGCCATCAGCGTTAGCAGAGGTTAGAGGAGGGGATGGATCTCCTTTGCCTGTTTGGGTAATATTACCTTCTTTGTCTATAGTCCATTTATCTCCACTAGCATCGGTAATGGTATAGGTGTCTCCTTCGTCATAATCACGGTTATCCTTAGTGCCATCGGGTTTGGTAATCACGATTTGACCATCAATAATGCTAATGTCACTAGTTTCTATATCATAAGTAAGCGTAATGATATCGTTATCTCCACCAGTAAATACATCGACAATGTCTTCTCCTGCATCAATTACTTCGTCTACATCCAGAATATTACCCCATTTTGGGTCATATACTGTCATAACCATACCTTCTGCAAGTTGTTTTTGGTTATTTATAAAAACATTGGTAAAGTGCACGGCAACTTTAATGCTGTTAAAATAAGGAAAGGTTACATATCCCTTACCAGAGAAACGACCATTACTACCATTGGTTTCGGTTACTTTAACAGGAAAATCCCCTGCTTTAAAGATATCTCCCAGAAAGAGTTGTTCCAACGGTTCCATATTCTCGATATTCATATCTGGAGAGATACCACAGTCGATAAGGCTGGTTTCATCACTTTCTTCCAGCGTTGTAAATGTTTGTGAAATAGAATACTCACTTTCAGAAATAAGACATTTTTTAAGTACCTGATACTCATAAGTAGTTCCTGGACGAAGATCCCATATAGTAAGCCAGTTACTGCTTGTTCTGGATGTAAACCATTCATTGTTATTTCCTTTTTCACGATACCGTACTACAAATTCCGGGACATCGGTAGTAAAATCATCCCATAAAACATTTACTTGTTGGGCTCCTTTTACTTCGTGCCTTACAGTATCCGGGGTATCACAAGGAGAGGTATAATTAAACCAATAAATTTCACTGTATCCATTGTTTTTGAATAAGCCGATCTCTTCTGCGCCATTTAGAGCTTTTGCTTTTACACGCCATGCATATCGTTTGTTGGACAAAAATAAAGGGTTTGCAGGACCGTATAAATAGGATGTATTTGTTGTAGTGGTTTGAAATACTGGAGGAGATGCTAAAAATGCAGCTTGAGGATTTATGGTTTGATCCCATATCTCTACAATGCTTAGCTCATATTGTACATTACTTACATTAATATGCCTTGGAGTCCATTGAAATAATAGATTTAATGGATTTTGTTCGGTTACATCTATTTGATTGTTTGGGGCAATTAATAATGGAGGTTCGTTTTGGAATATAAATGTAGATGCGCATGTTTTTTGTGATATTCTTGCTCCTGTAAGAACATCATAAACTTCAAAACAGAATTGGTAGGATCCTTCTGGAATTATCTGTCCATAAGTGGCAGGGGGGATTCCGGTTATATTTTCATAACTAAAATATGGGGAGAGCTCTGTATTTGTTAGAGTTAATGGTATACCTCCTTCTATAAATAAAGTAGCCCCTCCAATAACAACATCTTTACTTTGAAAAGAGATGCCATTGCCTTCAAAATAAGTTTTTAGTTTAATTTCTCGATTTGCTTGTGATAAGTCATTTAAAATAATCTGAAGTCTTAAAGGGCTATTTATAGAACTTGCATTTGCGTATGAAGAAAAATAAATAGGTGCAGGAGGTGTAACTTGCGGTACTAATGTAACAGGAAAAGTTTGTGAGTGCAAACTCTGTACTATTAGTGATATTGTAAGGAACAGGAAAATTAACCGTTTCTTCATAAGTTAAGTTTTGGTTTATATTTTTTCTATATATCTAAGTTCTAATTTATCGGGATTAACCTCTTCTGTAGACTTATTGTAATAGAAATCAATAATTTGGGATTCTAAATATAAGTTAATTTTTTTAACATCTTTTTCTTCTTCATATAATCGGTAAGCGTTTTGAGCTTCACCAGACTTAAATTCAGACATAAAAGCATCTGGATTTTTAACTATTTCAATAGTTGTATATTTGTCAAACTTTTTCTTCATCCATCGATGACCTACCAATTTTTGTTGTCTGTTATCTAGTTCTTTTGTAAGGCTTTTTATTTCTTTTACCTTTTCAGGTTCTTTTTTCTTAAGATTATCTAATTCTATTTTAGTTTTAACAAAACTTCTTTCTAATCTAAAATCGATAAACTGCATATCTTCTTTTAGGCTTAAAATAACTTCTTGTAATATTTTATCATACGTTTTTAGGAAATCTTCATAGCTATATAATTCTTCTAAAAACGTAAGAGCTTTTTCTTTATAAGCCTCTGATTTTGATTGTTGTTGTACTGTTGCAAATAAGAAATTCAGGTTTCCTTGTTTATCTTTCGGGATATTCTGAAATCTAGCACTGTTTTTTACATTGGTAAGTTGTTCTGTTATTTCAGGTATAGTACCACTATATGTTGTAGAGCGATATCTAAACTGTAAAGTTCCTAATTTGGATATAGCTTCCTC
Source organism: Aquimarina sp. (assembly GCF_977115655.1). NCBI lineage: Bacteria > Pseudomonadati > Bacteroidota > Flavobacteriia > Flavobacteriales > Flavobacteriaceae > Aquimarina > Aquimarina sp. Next base: position 48,376 of record NZ_CDSBKO010000025.1, on the reverse strand, counting down.
ATCTAAAAATTCTTTTTTACGTTTTTTAATTTTTATTTTAAACGTATCAAAAGTATAGGTGTACCCTAAGGTTGCAGTAAAATCGTTATCGTTGGTAGTACCTGTGTTTCTAAATAGAGATAGTAAGTTTAGATTAAAGTTATGGCTTTCATAAAAAGAGTAATTTCCTCCTAATCGAATACTATAAATATCATTTTGTTTTTCACCATTATTAAACGCAGCATTGTAAGAACTTGAAATATTTGCTCTTAGTTTTTTATCAAAAAAGGATTTGGTGGCAGATATAGTAGGGCCAAAAGTAAGGTTGTTGGTTGTCCCGACAGTATTATAGGAAACATTGGTAGCTAATGAAAAGTTAAGTGAGTTTTTAGGGTAACTTAATGTGTAACCAGAAGTAATATTATAAAAATTGGATATTCCATTTTCTATAGTTTCTCCATCCTGTTTATTATCAGAACTTTGATAAATAAGGTTTACATTAATTGCTTGTTGTTGATTTTCTACTTTTTTTAATGTGTAATTAACTCCCAGATTTGCATTTTGAGATATTTGTCTATAATTAAGGGTATCTATGTTTTCGAATTGGTCTACTTCGTTAATATAATCAAATTGATCCCGAATATTAGTATAAGATTGAAAGTTAGAGTATCCGGCATTTACAGAGAGTTTATCAGAAGCAGTATAGGTAATATTAAAAGCACTTACTATACGTTGTAGTTCTGAGCTTTTGGTATTATCCAGATTATCTCGTTGTAGACCTGCATTTATGTTAATCCCTAATTTACTATTAAATAAATTTTGTGAGGCATTAATTGTAATATTTTCTAAATCGTTATTAAAATAATAAGCGCCAAACGTTCTGTAATCAGGATCGATACGTTCATATCCAACACCAACAGAGCCATTTCCTGCGGGGTAGTCTAAATGAGCATTAAAAGCATTATAGTAATTAGTAGTCAGATTTTCATTTAATAAAAAGGAAAGAACCCCTGAGGATGTTCTGGGTTCTGATACCTGAGTGTCCTCGGTAATTCCAGAAATAGCGTACTCTAAATTTATTTTAGTTTTTTCAAAAATTGTAAAATTGGTTTCGGCACTTACAACAGTATTTTCTTTTGGGGTAAGTTCTAATTCTACTGGAAATAAATTTTGAATAGAATCTGCATCATCTTTTGCGGAGAAAAATATAAGGCCAATAGATATTTTTTCAAAATTATAAGAGGTTTTAAATCCATACCCAAATCTTTCATAAGCAGGTATTGCCTCAGGAATTTCTTGATTATATTCTGTAGCTTTAAGAAATTTACCGTAGAGTGCACTTATTTTAAAAGGACCATTTAGGGTAAGATCGACACCACCTCCTGTAAATTGGTGACCACTTAACGTATATGGAGAAAATGTCATAGAAACATCACCAATATGAGTAGTGATCCATTTATATGAAGGATGAATACTTAACCGATTTATTTTGAAAGGTGTACTATAACCAAAATCCTGATTAGTATAAGAAAAGGATAATGGGATATTGTATATACCACTAATATCAAAATTTAAGTTTCCATTAACAAAATAAGTGAATGGATCACGATTGGCGATTCCATCATAAAATACACCATTGCCAGAAATTCCACCATTAAATCGTAATAAAGGAACCTTACCAATTTGCTCAAGATCTTGAGCAGAAGCTATTATGCTAAAAATTAAAGAAAGTATAAGTAATTTTATTTTCAATAGAAAAAGGTAATTTGGGGTTGTGAATTTAATATAATTTTAATAATATTCAATTTTAATAATTAACATTTCAAATAATAATTGAATTTTAAGTCTCATCTTCTGCAAAAAAAACAAAAGTTTCATTTTTTGAAACTTTTGTTTTTTTTGCAATTTTTTTTTTAATACCCTATTAAAATTCTAATTCTCTGGGGTTATCTCAAAAACAGAATATGTTTTCAGTAGGATAGATCATGAGCTTACTCTGAAGTTATTGTTCATAAAGCTATCTCAAAAACAAAATATCTTTTAGGAACTTGAGTTCGATCTAAGAATTTGGTTTAAAAAAGCCGTCAAATGGAGTGATTTTTCATAGGGTAACAAGAAAAATTGTATCGCTCTTTCGACAAACTCAAGATGGTAAGGCTTTTGGTTTAAAATTTACTTGTCTTCGATACAATTTTCTATCGAAAACCACTCTGACTCACATAAATTTTCTTACATCAACTCAGGTTAGGAGGATACATTTTTTTACATCATGTTACTTAACTTGTCTTTTTTCGTTTAACCAAGTCGGGAGACTTTGAGGGACAGTATTTCAAAGTTAAAATGGTATTAGTGGTATATCATTCATACCGTAAAGACTCTATAGGATCTTGTTTGGCAGCTTTTAGAGCAGGATATAATCCAGAAACAACTGCAATAACAAAGGATATAGTAGTTGCGGCTATGATTGCTAACCATGGTGTGGTAAAAGAAAAATTGGCTAATGATGAAATACCTGCGCCAATAGCTATTCCTAAAATGATACCCGTTAGCCCTCCAATTTGACCAATTATAATCGTTTCCATAAAAAATTGACCGGCAATAGTATGTTTTTTTGCCCCAAGGGCTTTTCTAACACCAATTTCTCTGGTTCTTTCGGTAACAGATACCAGCATGATATTCATTAAAGCAATCGAAGATCCCAGTATAGTAATAATGCTTATAATCCATGCTGCATAATATAAATAGACTGTAATACTTGCAATTTTATTTAATAAATCATCACTACGTTCCAAACCAAAATTATTTTCTTCCAAAGGGTTTAATCGCCTAATATTCCTGAAAGTTGTAATAGCTTCATCCTGAGCTCCTTCAAGAAACTGCTTGTCGTTTACCATAATACTAATACCGTAATTGATATCAGGAATCGTAAAAATAGATCTGGCAAGTTGCAAAGGAATAAGTACACGTAAATCCTGGTTGTTTTTAAAAGTAGCACCTTTGCTTTCAAGTAATCCAATTATTTTAAATTTAACTCCCCTAATACTAATTGTTTTTCCTAAAGGGGTTTTATTTTTAAAAATATTTTTTTTGAAGTCGGAGCCAATAATACAAACGTGACTGTTGTTTTCAATATCAAAAAAAGTAAAGTTTCTCCCTTCTTCAATTTTTGTACCCGTATTATCCAGATAATTTTCATTAATACCAACAACAGATACTTCGGGATCTGTCTTTTCATTTTCATGTTTAACCTCGGCTGTTCGGGTTCCTGTAAAATAGATAGAAGTCTTTGAAAAAGGATATTGAAAACGATCATTAAATTCTTTTACATTACGATAGCTGATAATAGGATTTATTTTTTTTCTGTCCTCATTGTTTTTAGTTTCAAATTCATAACGTTGAATATTAAAGGTATTGGCTCCCATAGATGCAAAATCCCCTGAAATAGTATTTTCTAAAGCACCAACCAAAGTAAGTATTCCTACTAATGATGTAATACCAATTGCAATAATCAATATAGTGAGAATAGTTCGCAAAACTTGCCCTTTTATAGAATCCATTGCGATTCTGATATTTTCTCTGAAAAGTGAAAACATAACGGTCTTTGATAATTTGTTCTTTATAATAGGACTGCAAAAAGCAATTAAAGTTACTGAAAAACTAGAATTTTTTACTTCTATTATTAAAAGCCGCTATACTTTTTTAGATATTTGCAGCTTAAAATATTCAGTAAATATTTAAGATTAATTCCTAATCAACAGATATATTTCTGGTTATTAGTTAAATAAGAGTTTGTTTAATAAAAATCAAAATGATTTATAAGTAAATATAGAATATTGCTTATGTTTTTGTTCAAAAAAAATGGAAACATCAAGATATAAAAAATCTATGTGAACTTGCTTAAAACTATATAATGGCACAAAAACCATCCATACCAAAAGGAACGAGAGATTTTTCTCCAATAGAAGTAGCAAAAAGAAACTATATTATAAATACCATTAGAGAGCAATTTCGATTATTTGGTTTTCAGCCAATTGAAACTCCTAGTTTTGAGAATAGCGAAACTTTAATGGGTAAATATGGGGAAGAAGGAGACAGGCTGATTTTTAAAATATTAAATAGCGGAGACTATCTTAATAAAATAGATGAAGCACTATATGCAACCAAAGATAGCAGTAAGATAATCTCTAAGATTAGCGAAAAAGCACTTCGTTATGATCTTACAGTGCCTTTTGCCCGCTATGTTGTACAACATCAAAATGAAATTGATTTTCCTTTTAAACGATTTCAGATTCAGCCGGTTTGGAGGGCAGACAGACCTCAAAAAGGAAGATTTAGAGAGTTTTTTCAATGTGATGCAGATGTAGTTGGTAGTACATCACTTTTGCAAGAAGTTGATTTTATTAAATTATATGATAAAGTTTTTACAAAATTAGATCTTAAAGGAGTTACGATTAAAATGAATAATCGTAAAATCCTTTCTGGTATAGCTGAAACTATTGGAGCTGGCGATAAATTGATAGATTTTACAGTAGCATTAGATAAATTGGATAAAATAGGAGAAGATGGTGTAAAAAAGGAAATGTTGAGCAAAGGGATTTCTGAAACAGCTATTGAAAAGGTAAAACCCCTCTTTAATTTTACAGGAACAGCATCAGAAAAGATAAAAGATCTGCGAAGTATGCTAGGATCTTCGCAAGAAGGATTAAAAGGTGTAGAAGAGTTACAATTTATACTGGATGCTATTAAAGAAATGCCTTTAGAAACAGCAACTTTGGATTTGGATATTACTTTGGCCAGAGGATTAAATTATTATACAGGTGCAATTTTTGAAGTTTCGGCCCCGGATACTGTTAGTATGGGTTCTATAGGAGGAGGAGGTCGATATGATGACTTAACAGGGATCTTTGGGTTAAAAGATGTAAGTGGTGTAGGAATCTCCTTTGGCTTAGACAGAATTTATTTAGTTATAGAAGAGTTAGGGCTGTTTCCTGATGCGGTGATACCTGCAACAAAAGTATTGTTTATAAATTTTGGGGATAAAGAAGCCTTATATTCTTTAAAAACAGTAGATGCTTTAAGGAAAGAAGGTATAACAGCCGAAATTTATCCGGATAATACCAAAATGAAAAAGCAAATGAATTATGCAAATAAAAGAAATATCCCGTTTGTGGTACTTGTAGGAACTTCAGAAATAGAAAACAACACATTTACAGTTAAAGATATGCAATCGGGAGATCAAAAAGAAGTCGATTTTGTAGGACTAAAAGTACTTTTACAATAATTTTTTCGTTACTTTATTGTTGTATAACTATATAACCAACACGCTGTTTAATCAACAATAGAACTATTTTTTGTCCTAAAATTAAAATTATGAAAAAACCTATTTTAATCATTTCTCTTTGTACTATTTTGTTATCTGTGGTTTCTTGTAAAAAAGACCCAAAATCTGATACAGTAGTAGATACTACTGTAGAAACAGTTATGCCAGACTCTATACGAGAAGCTGTTTTGGAAGAAGTTGAAAAAGAAAAAATGGAAGCAAAAAATAAAAAATCCATCATTGAAAATAAAAAAGCCATAACCGAAAAGAAAAAGTCAACAGAAGGAAAAAGTACTATGCGAATACCAGGGACTTTTGATTCTACAGATAATACAGATACCCAAAAGTATATAAAAGACTATGAAAAATATGTGGAAGATTATAAGAAAGCTGTTGAAGCAAAAGATATGGATTCTTTTCTTAAACTTAATGATGCAAGTAGTAGTTTAAGTAAACAGTTTAACCGTTTAATGAATATACTGCCTAGTGAAGAAATACAAAAAGTAAGCGAATATATGCAGGTAAAATCAGAGCAGTTGGCAAAATTATCTGCTAAGATGTGATAAGATAAAAGCACCGTTTTTTTGATTACAGACCTCCTTTTTTAGTTTATTTTTATATCATGGGGTAGTGATGATGATGTAATTAACAATTTAATTATTGGAATCTGGAAATTATCAAGCCTTAATACACAGGAGAACCTAATCTTGTTTCTCTTTTGGATTGTGAAAAGACTACCAACTATACTTTGGCAAATAATAAAAATATTGATAAAAACGAAATATTAGAGGGTATTTGATTTTTCAAATACCCTCTTTTTTGTTATGAACTTGCTTGTAAAAAATATTAAAAAACATATTGTCTGTTACAACATTAATCTCCTATACTCTTCTGGAGTATTTCTGGTTTGGTTTTTAAAAAAAGTAGAAAAATAAGAAACATTTTTGAAACCAAGTTCTAAAGCTATTTCACTAATCGAATAATTAGTATGATACAGTAATCTTTGTGCTTCTATACATAAATGGTTTCTAATAAAAGTTCCCGCGGTTTTTCCTGCTTCTCGTTTACAAATTTTGTTTAAGTGATTTGTTGTAATGTTTAATAAAAAAGCATATTCAGATGGGTTCTTTTTACTTTTATAGTGAGTCTCAATTAATTTTTGAAATGCAAAAATCCTGCTTTTTCCTAATGTATTTCGTTCAATTACTTTTTCTGGTCGATAACTTCGTTCAATTTCAAATAATATAATGTTTAGATAAGACCGTAATACCTTCTTTGTGTGTTTTGCATAATAAATATATTCTTCATATAATAAATCCATAATTTGTAGCCATCTTTTATGCTGACTCTCTTTAAAAATTATAGAAGGAATGGTATGATCCTTTATATAAGAAAATTCATTGAGCACATTGTTATTATATCTCAAAGCAAAAAAATCTTCTGTAAAACATATAATCTTTCCTTTAGCATTGTCGTCAATTTTAATACTACTTACGCTACCAGGCTTGATAAACAATATTTGTTTTGAGTCTGCCGAAACAGTAAACTCGTCGATTACTACAGACCCTGATGCTTTTTCTATATAAATGATAGAGTAAAAATCTTGGGTATGTGGTAGACATAATTTAGGAAACCGTTCTATAATGCCATATAGCTCGCAGATACAAAAATCACCAATATTGCCATCAAAAAACCCAATAGAGCAAGCCATAAGACATCTGGTTTGCATTTTTATATATTTAGGTTTATGTAAATAACTATGTATAAACTAAAGAAATAGAATAGCCCGAGGGGGATGAAAAACAGAGGTTTTATAAAAAAAATTATACAGGGAATTAAACGATAAAATTTTTTCTTTTTTTTTAGTCTGAAAATTAAATATTGGGTGGATTTTAATAGCGATAAATAAAAATGCTTCAATTTCTATTTTCTTACAGTTCGGTATCTTTTCAGAAGAGTTATTTTTTCTGTATTTTTCAAATTGAGACAACAATACACATTTTCCGTTGCAAGTAGACTTTTTATTAAATCTGTTTATACATTCATTCTTAGAAATGTATTCTTGATTTATATAAAAATCAATCAATATCCACATATTGAATGCTATCTGATTTAAAAACAGTACACAAAAAAATATGGATATCAGTTTTTTCATGTTTATTAATAATTAAGAACCACTAAATAAATCAACAACAATCAATGAATTCTTTGAACGTCCAAGGTATATACTTTCTCTTTCTTAAAACAGTTTCTCAACATATTTGATAAAGGATTGATTGGTTTTTGAAAAACATTTCCTTTTTTATGATATTCATAGATTGATTATTAAACAAAATTCCTTTTTTTTCATATCAATTCGATCATTATAAATATAGAAATTTACTATAAAATTATTAGTGATGAATTATCATGGGGGAGTAAAAAAAACTTTGGCAGACACTACTGCTTTATTATCCGGGTTTTATAAAGATAAAGTAGCAATTGTAGCTCAGGATAAATCATTGACTTACTTAGAATTTGATAAGTGTACGAATCAAATTGCTAATGGATTATTAAAAGAAGGGGTTAAACCAGGGGCTCGTGTTGCTTTTTTAGGAAAAGACAGTAACATTAATTATGAAGTTTTATTTGGGTGCTCAAAAGCAAAAGCAGTTCTTGTACCCATCAATTGGCGATTGAGCCCTCAAGAAATTTTGGCTATTATAAAGGATGCAGAAGCAGAAATACTTTTTGTAGATCAGGCTTTTTATACAATCATCTCACAGATAAAAGAGCGACTCGTACCCTTTGTGAAAATCATAGAATATAATAATTCACATTCTGTCTGGAGTGATTATGCACAATGGAAATTGATGCAAGAAAAAACATCCCTTGATTTATCATACAACACAAAAGATGTTGTATTACAAATGTACACCAGTGGAACCACAGGAAAACCAAAAGGGGTTCAATTATCAAATGATAGTTTTTTTAGCTTACTAGAAACGATGCGATCAAAACATGATGATCTTTGGATGAATATTAATAGTAATGATATCTTGTTACATTGTGTCCCTTTTTTTCACATAGGTGGTCTATGGTGGGGGGTTCAAGGTTTGATTACAGGGGCTATCCTTATAATGCAAGAAACATTTATTGCATGGCAAGCACTTGAGTATATAGAAAAACACAAGATTACAAAGGTAGCAATGGTTCCGGCAATGCTGCAATTTATATTATCAGAACCTAATTGTGATACAACAGACCTATCGTCATTAAAAGGGGTTCTGTATGGTGGTTCACCAATTAATCCGCCTCTTATGCGTAAAGCCATGAAAGTTTTGAATTGTGATTTTTATCAAATTTATGGCATGACCGAAACTGGTAATATGGCAGTTTGCTTAAGACCAGAAGATCATATTGACACAAGCAAAGGTTGCATAAAAGCCGCAGGAAAACCACTGCCAGGAGTAGCATTAAAAGTGATTACACCTGATTTTATAGATGTGCCATTAGGTACTATTGGTGAAATCTGTATAAAATCCCCTTCTAATATGATTGGATATTGGAAAAGAGAAGATGCTACAAAAGACACATTGATAGATGGATGGATACGTACCGGTGATGCAGGATATCTGGATACCGATGGATATGTATATATCTGTGACCGTATTAAAGATATGATCATTTGCTCAGGAGAAAATATATACCCGGCAGAAGTAGAAGCTGTATTGAGCGAGCACAAGGCTATAAAAGAAATAGCTATCGTAGGTATCCCTGATGAGCGTTGGGGAGAAATAGCTAAAGCTTTTATAGTTCTTAATATCGGTTACTCTCTCAAAAAACGTGAATTAATAAATTATGCCAGAGGAAAAATAGCAGATTATAAAATTCCGCAATCTATAGAGATTGTAGAGTCATTGCCCAGAAACTCTAATGGAAAAATTATGAAACGTGTATTACGAGAACCTTATTGGAAAGAAAAAGAACGATTAGTGAATTAATGTACCAAACCTCTCCTTCTTATAAAAATTAACAGGAGCAGATAACTATCAAAAACCAAGTTAACTAACAATATATTATATAAGCTCTATGGAAACCACACAAAAAATCAATATTAAAGAGGCTAAACCTAATGAAATAGGTGGCATTATAACTGGGATAGATATAACAGAATTATTGCCAGAAAGTGAAGAGATCATAGAAATAAGAAACGCCATTTACAGAAACAAACTGGTAGTGATTAGAAATCAGGATTTCACCCCGTTAGAATATGTAGAATTTGCAAAAAAGATAGGAACTCCTCAGATCTATTTTCAAAAAAACTACCATCACCCTGATTTTCCCGAAATTTTTGTCTCTTCAAACGTAAATAAGAAAGGAGAAAAAATAGGGGTTGCAGGAACAGGACATTATTGGCATACAGACTGTCAGTTTGAACAAAACCCTTTGTCATTTACTTCTATTACTCCTGTAATTATTCCAAAAACAGTAAGAGAAACACGCTATATCGATATGCATCAGGTATACAACAAACTTCCCGATCATTTAAGGGAACTTGTAGAAAATGCTACTCTTATTCATGGCGGAAACAACCGATATAAAGTAACACCAGAGGATATCGATAAATCAATACAGCAGCTTATCGACAAAATGAACGAAATGGTTCCTTTTGTAAAGCACCCTGCCGTTATCGAACATCCGGTAACCGGAGATAAAATACTATATGCAAGTAGAGGGTTTACCATGAAGTTTGATGGCTTTTCTTATGAAAAAAACCAAAGAGTTTTGAATGAATTATTTGATTTTATAGAAAAAGATGAGCATATACACACACATGCGTGGAAAAAAGGGGATCTTATTATTTGGGATAACAGATACCTGTTGCACATGTCCTCACCCCTTGTTCCCGGAGATAAAAGTAAAAGCTACCGTATTGGTATTTATGATAAATACCCTTTTTATGTAGGACTATAAATCTGGTATACCCATGAAAACTATAACAGAAAAAAAAGCAACCCAAATTGTAATAGATTCTGAGTTTGTAAAAAGAATATTGCAACCCTATAGAAAAGATGCATGTTATCTTAAAAAAGCAATTCTTGAATATAATGGAAACGATAACAAATATCCAATTTTAAAAGGAGATTTAGAGATTAACGAGTCATGTTATATTGATGATACAGGACATTTTAATGCTGTAGAATTTAATATCTGTTTTAATCAAATGGGCTATACGTATTTAGGATATTGTATCAAAGAAGGGTTGATCCCTCAATTAGAAGGGTTTTCAAAAAACAATTGTAAAGAATTTTTTGAAAAACAATTATCCCATTTTTTGATCGTAAATATCCAATCATCCTATAAAAAACCTATTAATTCTGATCAATTTTATGGAGAAATTGGTATTAAAACTATTAGTAAAAAAGCAAATTGCACATTTATTGTAATGACATGCAAATACTATGATGATGATAATGGCCGATCTTTTGGTGAAGTTACGCTAGCAATACTACACCCTTGAAAATACAATTTTGTCAATTAAAAATGAATAGAAGTATTACAATACTTCTATTCATTTTTAATTAAGTGTAATACTTATCCTTTATTCTATAAATATATGACTACCTCTTTAATTATTGAACAACTCAAAAATAGTAAAGCAGTATCAAGAATAGATATATTCACAGAATATATAAGAACATTATTAGCAGGTTTTTTGGAATTTGATGATAAAAATGATATAGCTGTAAATCAAGATTTTGTAGAATTAGGAGTGAGCTCTATGGAAGCCGTAAATTTTAAGATATATCTGGAAAATGAACTGAAATGCTCTCTAAAAACTACTTTGTTTTTTGATTACCCCACATTAGATGTATTGGTTCATCATATTCTCAAAGATGTTTTGGGATTTGATATAGAAGAATCTAAAATAGAAACCAAACCATTTCAAGAACAAGAAAACAAATCAATTGTACCCAAACAAGACCTCGGGCAAATTGTTGTTATTGCTATGGATGGCATGTTTCCAAAGGCTATGACTCCCAATGAGCTGTGGAACAAATCTATTATAAATCAAAATACAGATAACGACCAGACAAATAAGTCATTTTTGTTTAATGAATTTCCTTCTATAGCATATCAAGAGCAATTGTTATCGTTTGGGATAACCGAAGAGATATATACAAAAATGCCTAGAGAACAAAAAATAGCATATATTACAATTAATAATGCTATAAATGCATATAACATTTCTGTAAACAAATTAACCACTTCAAAAACAGGTGTTTTTTTTGTTTCTGATGGAGGAACAAAAAAAAATTCTACAAATACCCCGTATCAAATACCATTATCTAATGAAATATCATTTAGATTAAACCTTAATGGACCTAGTGAAACTGTCCATACATTTTGTACCAGTATCTATGTAGCCATGCATAGGGCAATACAAAGTATACAAGCACAAGAGTGTGAACAAGCAATCGTAGGAGGAGTAAACACAATTTCTAAAAAAACATTCCAAAATCATGCAAATCAAGGTATCTACAATGATTTACTAAGTAATAATAATGCTATGTTTAGTTTTAGCGATCAGGCAAATGGATTTGTAAGAAGTGAAGGAGCAGGAGCTATTATACTAACCACATTATCCAAAGCCCTAAAAAACAATGCAAGTATTTTAGCTATTATAAAAGCTACATCTGTTGCTCATGGAGGAAAAAACTTTTCCATGGAAGCACCAAAGGCAACAGGAATAAAAAACACTATCATGTTATGTGTTCAAAAATCGGATATAGCAGTAGATACTATAGATTATATAGAGGCACATGGTATCGCCAATCCTCTTGCCGATGCTATCGAATTATCCTCAATACAGGATAGTTATACATCTTTAAGTAACCAAAAAAATAAAAAATGGCATGTAAGTACAGTAAAACCTGTAGTTGGTCATCCCGAGCTGGTTTCAGGTATAGCTTCTTTTATTAAAGTAATAAAGGCTTTTGAGCATGAAATGATTCCTGGGGTAAATAATCTGCAAACTATAAACACAGAGATCCCAACAAATAATAATTTATCAATTCTAAAAGAAACAATACCATGGATAAAAACTTCTTATCCAAGACGAGCAGCTCTTAATAGCTATGCAATTGGAGGTGTAAATGCACACGTGATTTTAGAAAAGTACAATGATATAACAATAGGCAAAAATATTTTATCGGTAGAAACAAACACAAAGAACCCTGCAAATATTGTGATTTCTTCAGAAAAAGAAGATAAAATGGCTATTGCCAATATATTATTAGAAGTTTTTGATTTGGAATTAGAAAAAATAGATAATTCTCTATCTCCTATGGATTACGGTTTTGATTCTATAAAAATGGTACAATTCATTAGGCGTATTAATGAAAAATTTACGATAGATATAAAAATAGGAGAAGCATTAGGAATAAATAGTTTTGAAGATTTCTTTTCATTAATCGCTGTCAAAAAACAAACAGCTTCTTCAAATATACAAGTCGCACCTATCGAGCTTAATATATCACCAGATTTTTCCTATGAGGTTACCTTATTTCAAAAAGGGCTTTGGTTGGTGCACCAGTCAGACCCCTCATCAAGCACTTATAATCTGCCGGTCATATTTTTGGTAAAAAAAGATATCCAATCCAATATTGTATTACAAGCCTTGGCTTTTTTATTAGAAAAGCATCCCGTTTTGAGAGTTTATTTTCAAAATGAAAGAGAGCAAGTCGTTCAAAAAATACATCCAATATCTTATTGCCTGAATATAGACAAAAGTACTTTTGCAACGACTCCCGAAGAGGAATTTAAGAAATTAACCAGAATACCTTTTGATTTACAACAAGACTGTTTATTACGAGTATATATAAGAACTGATAAAAATAGTGGGCAACAATTTTTAGTATTCATAATCCATCATACCATTTTAGATGGATTATCAGGAACGCTATTTATGAAACTTTTCTGGGAGGCATACCATACAATAGAGAAGGGAGAAAAAAACAGCTTAGAAAAAACAAATACTCATTTTTTTGATTTTGTTACCTGGGAACATCAATATATGAAAAGCTCTAAGGCAGATACTGATTTATCATGGTGGAAAAAACAGTTGACAAATATTTTTCCAGTACAACTACCTTATGATCACGTTCAGAATATAGTAGTGTCACAGCAGGATAAAGAAATGATATGTACTCAAATCAAAGGAGTAGAATTACAAAAACTTAAAAAAGCAGCGATTGCCATGAAGGTAAGCTTGTCTGTACTATTAATGGCAGGATTTAAGATTTTGCTTCACAAATTAACCCAACAAGAAGATATTACTATAGCTACACCTACAGAGGGCAGGCAAAAAACAATATATGAAGATAGTTTGGGATGTTTTGTAAATGTTATCTTAATGAGATCAAAACTTGATACTCAAAAAACAATATTACAAAATGTACTAAGCGTAAAAGAAAACTTTTTAACAAGTTTAGATCACGGAACATATCCTTTAACAGGTTTGTTATCAAAAGTAACAGAAAAATCAAATACATTATATATTCCGGTATCATACACGTATCAAAACATTTTTGATACAATTCTTGACACAACATTTCTAGGAAATACTATTGTTCCTGTATATGATGTATACCAAGAAACACAGGATGAATATGCAATGGAGGTATATGATTTTAGAGATACATTACAAATAAATTTTAAGTATAAAAAGCTTCTTTTTGAAAAACAAACAATAGAAAGGCACCTTAAATATTTTATGCGTATTATCGATCAGGTTATTACCAATGAAAAACTTCTTCTGGCAGATCTGGATATACTTTCTAAAGAAGAAAAAACAGCCTTTTTTACTTATTTTAACAAAACGAATATACAGTACCCAAAAGAAAAAACACTGGTGGATTTGTTTGAGAAACAAGCAAAAAGCACTCCCGATAATATTGCATTAACTTATATCGATCAGCATATAAGCTATCAGCAACTCAATGCAAAGGCAAATCAATTAGCCAGATTTTTAAGAAAAAAAGGAATCGCTCAAAAAGATAAAGTAGTTCTCTGTATCGATACATCCATAAATATGGTGGTAAGTATTTTGGCAGTTGCAAAAATGGGAGCTATATATGTCCCGGTAGATCTTTTATACCCAAAAGAGCGTATCAAATACAGTATCGATGATTCAAAACCCAAAGGTATTATTTGTACCAATACTACTATATCCAAATTTTTAAAAGAAACATATACCTCATCTGTTATTATCACTAATTTAGAGGATGAGGAAATAGCAAAAGAAGAATCAAAAAATTTAGATCATACAATAAATCCCGAGGATTCTTTATATGTAATATATACATCCGGGACTACAGGATACCCAAAAGGAGTTGTTATTACACATAATAATGTAGTCCGCTTGCTAAAAACGGAACAGCCATTATTTGATTTTAACAAAAAAGATGTATGGACACTCTTTCATTCCTATTGTTTTGACTTTTCGGTATGGGAGATGTATGGTGCCTTATTGTTTGGTGGTCGTTTAGTAATTGTACCAGATTATATAAAAAAAGACACCTTTTTATTTTATAAACTATTAGCTTCAGAAAAAATAACAATACTTAATCAAACCCCATCCTCGTTTTATGCATTACAGGATCAAATTAATAAATATCCGCAAGAGTTAAATGTTAGGTATGTAATTTTTGGTGGAGAAGCATTACAACCAATATTATTAAAACAATGGTATGCTGTATACCCAAACTGCAAACTAATCAATATGTACGGAATTACAGAAACAACCGTACACGTAACCTATCAAGAAATTACAACTACAGAAATTAATGGAGGAGTGAGTACTATTGGAGTTCCAATCCCAACACTTAGTTGTTATGTGTTAGATAAAAACATGAATTTGCTACCTAATGGAGTTGCAGGAGAATTGTATGTAGGAGGAGAGGGGGTAGCAAAAGAATATCTGTACAGACCAGAACTAACTAAAGAACGTTTTGTTAAAAACCCTTTTCAAGAACATACCCGACTATATAAAACGGGAGACATTGTTAAATACAATTATAAAAACCAGTTAGAATATATAGGGAGAGTAGATGAGCAAGTAAAAATAAGGGGATATAGGATCGAATTACCAGAAATAGAAAATGTATTGCTCAAAAATCCTAATGTACTACAATGCGTAGTTATTGTAAAAGAGATATCAAAAGATAACAAACACATTATAGCATATATAAAGCTAAAAGAAGCCGTAGACAAAAAACATATCTTTGAATTTCTTGAGAGTCAAATTCCACAATATATGATTCCAAATTCTATATACTTAATAGATGATTTTGAATTGACGTCTAATGGAAAAATTGATAAGAAAAAATTACCATTACCTGATTTTACAGGAATACAACAAAACTATATTGCACCTACAAATGATATCGAAAAAGTAATAGTAACAGTTTTTGAAGAGATTTTGGAAGTAGAAAAAGTGGGGGTTTTAGATAACTTTTTTGAATTAGGAGGGCATTCACTTCTAGTAATGAAAGCTATACACAAAATAAATACCGTAGCAGATACTAAATTGGCAGCAAAACATTTGTTTAGATTTCCTACCCCTCAAAAACTTGCAGTATGTATAAAAAATGAAGGAAGCTCCGATCCAGTAATAAACTTGCAAGAAGAAGTAAAATTTGATCCCGAAACCCATTTTGATTTAACCAAATTTGTTTTTCCTACAGCACCTCAACATATTTTTGTAACAGGAGGAACAGGGTTTGTTGGATCATTTTTGCTTAGCGAACTATTAAAAAACACCAATGCTCAAATATATTGTTTGGCAAGAGCAAACTCTAAAGAAGAGGCTTTTTCTAAAATCAAAAAAGTTATGGACAGATATGATTTATGGTTGGATGAGTATGCAATACGTATAAATGGTATTGCAGGTGATATCGGGCTTCCTTTATTAGGATTAAACCCCGGAACGTTTGATGAATTATCCTCTACTATTGATGTGATTTACCACAATGCAGCACACATGAATCACATGGCAACATACCAGGATCTTAAACCTGTAAATGTAGATGGTACATTGGAGATCATTAAATTAGCATCAAAACACAAAATAAAACCGTTACATTATACCTCTACGCTAGCAGTGTTTAATAATACCATTCGTAAAGAACTTCAGACAATAACAGAAACAAGTACATCAGAAAACGAAATCCACTATGAAAGCGATGGATATCCTACAAGTAAATGGGTTAGTGAAAATATAATCGTAAAAGCACAAAAAGCAGGATTGCCATCTACTATTTACAGACTGGGGTTAATTACCGGAGATACTATAAAAGGAAGGTTAGATAATAAACAATGGCTTTACGGGTTTATAAAGAGCTGTATTACAGCAGGAGCTATGATTAATCAAGATCTAAGCATAAAATTACCAATGATGCCTGTAGATATTGCTGCAAAATCTTTGGCATATTTATCTCTCAAAAAAAGTACATTAAACCAGACTTTTCATTTGATAGGAAAATCATCTTCACTATATACTATTTTTAAAAACTATAGTGAATCAAACAATGGTTTACCTCTTAAAGAATTATCTATGTATGAATGGTTGAAGCTCATAAAATCACACCCAGAACTCCCAGTTCCCCCGTTCATGCTAGAGTACCTGGAGTTAAATCAAGAAGAACTAATTATACGAAAAAATAAAGAACTTATAGCCAAACTAAAGATTGATGCCTCATTTACAGAGAAAAGAATAGAAAATGGTAATATTTCATTCCCTTATATTGATTCTGAAATTGTGTTGAGGTATTTTGGTTATGTAAAAGAAAAAGAAAACCTTATAGGAGATATAGTTGCTTAATAAAAAGCAATAATAAAATAATAGATATGTTTGATAATAAAATCCTCTTAAAAATAATACTAATGGGTATTCTGCTAATTACAGTATTTTCATGTAATACTAAGCAAGACTTGACCTCCATTTCTAACAAAATACAAACCGAAAGTGATATAAAGACAGAAAATATCCCAAAAATAACCGAAGAAAATCACGATGTGTTAATGAATACGCTTTTTGGAAAACCCAAGTATTCTATAAAAAATATAGGGATTTTGGTATATGATGACACCAATTCATTAGACGTTATGGGACCTCGCCATATTTTAGGACAGATCTTATCTGCCAAAACTCGATTTATAGGGATGAAACCCGGTACTTTTATAACTACAGATGGTGTAGAAATAGCCGTAGATACAGTTATTGATTCTATAAATCAATTAGACATTCTTATTATACCAGGAGGTTTTCAGGGAACTATAAAAAATGTATATGACAAAAAATTACACGAGTGGATAAAAAAAATAGATAAAAATTCTGTTTATACGGCAAGTGTATGTACTGGTGCATGGGTATTAGGGGCTACAGGTTTATTAAAAAATAAAAAAGCCACAACACACTGGTATAAAGCAGAAGAAATGTTGGAAAAATATGGAGCCAAATATATAAACAAACGCTATGTGAGAGATGGAAAATATTGGACTTCAGCAGGAGTAACAGCAGGTATGGATATGTCGTTGGCAATGGTGTATGAAATATTAGGGAAAAACTATACCGAAGGGGTTATGTTGGATATGGAATACGATCCGCACCCACCCATAGAAGGAGGATCTCCTGAAAAAACAGGATATGTAATGAAATATATGATGGAGGCTATGTATGATGCAGGAGTAGAACCGTTAATAGATAGTCTGGAGCAAGTCAAAAAAGCATCAGAAGATATTATTATTTTATAACAGGTGAGATTTGCTTTTTCAATAGTATTATGTGCCTTGTTTACAGTGCAACCAATCTGTAAACTAAGTGCTATAGTATATTATCAATATAATATAGATGCTATTATCAAAAAAATCTGTATTAATAAAGACAGACCTAAACTACGGTGTAATGGAAAATGCTACCTGTTATCCAAAATAGGTACTACTACAAATAATACCCACAAAAATATTTCTATTATAGATGTCTTTTCTCCTCTTTATTTTAAAGCAGAAAATATAGAACTTAAACAATTCCCTGATTTTGGTTATGTAAATATTATTAAAAACTGGTGTATAACACTTCTGGTAATATACGAAATTTTATATCCTATTGACCACCCTCCTCAATGAGTATAAACCAAGCCAGGTTAAAAGCAAAATATTTAATATGCATTTTCCTTTATTTTTTTATTGATAAAGGAAGATAACTGTTTGCCTGGTTTTAATACTGACTTTAACCTGAAGAGTGCCTATAATACCTAGTTTGATTTTTGACGGCGTATACTTAAAATCGAATTATTTTTTTCAAGATCAAGGTAAAATATTTTAGCATAGTAGTTGTGTTGAGCTAAGCCGAGGTATAGTTACGGTAACATATTTTAACAAAAGATGGAGAAAAAGAAACTATTTAATATGTTATTAACAAGTTAAATCGATATTATAGGCATTCTTCTGAAAATTAATACTCAATCTAAAAAATCTAATAATACTATTAAAATAACCATGTATATATCCTATAAACTAAGCAAATCAATTCTAAGTATAATTGTATCACTATTATTACTGTTTTCTTGTAATAATGATGATGAATCCAATACAACAGAAGCTGTTACAAAATATGATCTGGAGTTAATGTTAAAAAATTATACCAGCAATCAAGTGATTTCTACAGGAAATGTAGATTTTGAATTTCTAATAAAAAATGCAGGAAAAAACACCATTCCTGCTGGTACCAATATATATCTTTCTCTTAAAATAAATGACACTAATCAATTTGATCTTAATTTGGCTAATACCGGAAAAGATGCTGCTACCATAGTAAAAATTGATAACGATTTAGTGCCCAATGGATCTTTTGCTTATAAGCAGGAACCCATATCTTTTTTGAATGTAGAAAACACACTACAATTCTTAGGCGTTCCTTCAGCAAAAATTTGTTCGGTAGCGTGGGGAGTTGACAAAACTTCTATAGGAACCTTTGATACAGATATCAATAGCCAGAACAACACATTTTGTTTAACTTTTGGTGTTGATTAAAGTAAACACTACCGTAAAATACGGTGGTTGTTTCATTTCTTATTAATGGTTTTTAACCCCTCATTGGGGGTGATTTCCAGTGTCTTGTTCCAAAAACAAAATATATTTTCGAAGGCATACCTCGTAGGTTTGCTTCAGGGTTATTGATTTCTTCAAGATTTGCCCCAAAAACAGGTGCAAACGATATTATCTATATCAGTAATGGATAGAGAATTTACTCTTTTGATAACCCAAAAACAAAAGTTTAATCCTGTACAAAAACAAAACATGAATAAAACAGTTATAATTATCCTTTTTATTTTTTGCATAAGTTATTACTCTGTATATGCACAACTTAGACAAGGTATAATAACATCTGCAGATGGAACTCCGATAGCAGGAGCAACTATATTAATAGAAAAACAATCAATAAACAGAGCCACTAATAGTAATGGTGTTTATACAGTCTATCTGGCAGAAGGAGAGCACCAAATCATAATATTGGCAGAAGGGTATAAACCACTAACCAAAATGATTCAATGTACTTCTTACTATTGCCTGCTGGATTTTTTTATGGAAAAAGATCTTCAGGAACTGGAAACGGTTACTATACAAGGAAATAGACATGAAAAAAATATTTTGAACACAACAGCCTCCATTTCCGAGATTTCCTCTAAATCTATAAAGGAAACACAAACAGAACTATTAAAAGACTTAAACAGCTTAATCCCCAATTACATATACAGTGATTTAGGGGTTAACTACCAACAGCAAATAACACTTAGGGGAGTAAGCGCTTTTAGTGAGGTGCCATCTGTTGCTACATATATAGATGGTATTAATACATTTAATATTTCGGCAAATAATTTATTACTTAATGATGTGGAGAAAATAGAAGTTTTCAGAGGGCCTCAAGGAGCGGTTTTTGGGCAGGATGCTCTAGGAGGAATCATTAATATTGTTACAAAAAAACCATCTTCTAATAATAAATCTGCATTTATAGAAACTAGTATAGGAAATCAAGGATTTTATAGTTATGCAGCGGGTTTTAAAACACCTGTCATTAAGAACATCCTTTTTATAGGAGTTGATGGTAAACTTAACAGTCAGCACGGGTTTTATAGAAATAACTTAACAGGTACATTTTCATTTGATGGAAAACCTTTAGAAAAAAGCTCTGAAAATGGTGTTAGAATAGGGGATCAACAAGCCTATTATGGTAATATCGATATAAATTTAAGACCTGATGAAAAATTAGATTTGCTTTTTAATATTAAAAAGCAAATAGATCAATCTATAGGAGCCAGTTCTTTTTATCAAGCAGCGTTAACTCCTCAAAAAGCATTGGATAACCCTTATGAGTTTTCTGTAAACTCTATTGGTAGCGATCATAGGGACGTATTAAATCTTTCTTTGAGAATAAAATACGAGGGATCTAATTATGTAATACAAAGCTCTTCCTATTACTCCAAAGTAAAAACAGGATACAATAAAATAGACGGGGATCTAACGCCCTTTGATTTTTATTCTGCATCTTCGAGTTATAAAGGAATATTGGGAAATCCTTTTCCTCTGGAAGTTATTGGTCAGGAAATTAAAATAGAATCGGATAAAGAAAAACGATTATCTTGGTTGGTTGGTGGATCAGTGTTTTTTCAAAACTACCAAAAACAATATTCTTATGTCGGAAAATCTACAGTTCAGGAATATAAAGATTTTCAAGAAAACACAGGAGTATCAAGCTTCGGAAGGATTTCATATCAGGTCTCAGAAAAATTTGATATTACTCTTCATGGGAGGTATGACACAGAAACAAAAAATATTAAAGCAAGCGTATCAGATACAAATACAAAAAATAAAATTGATATTATAGAATCTATTAATCGTAAAAAAAACTTTTATGCACTAAGCCCAAAACTGGTATTCAGTTATGCTCCATCCCTTAATCATAAGCTATACCTATCGTATGCCAGAGGATTTAAACCAGGAGGAATTAATAATAGAGTGGTTAATGAAAACGATTTTTCAAGTTATGATTCAGAATACTCTAATATTATAGAATCTGGATATAAATGGCTGTCAAATGATAATAAATATCTTATTTCTGCTACAGGATATACTATGTATTGGCAAGATATGCAATTATATTACTTTTCGCAACAAGCAGATCGACCAGACATAAGAGGTATTTGGATTATTGATAATATAGGAAATGTAAAATCTTATGGGTTAGAAACAGAAGTTACAGCAAAGCCTTTTTCTGGTTTCCAGATAGATTACTCATTAGGAATCAATCATGGCAGATATAGTGGATTTGAGTTTTTGGGAACAAATATTAAAGATAACACTACTATATTATCACCAGAATTTACTTCATTTCTAGGTGCGCAACAGTTGTTTTCCTTGTTGAAAAAGAAAAATATTACAGGTATTATAAGAGGAGAATGGCGTGTTGTTGGAGATCAATATTTTGATTTGGCAAATACTATAAAACAGAGTGCTTATCAAATTTTTAACACAAGATTATCTATAGCAAATAATAATGTATCGCTTGCATTTGGCATAAAAAATATATTTAATGAGCGTTACATAAGTTTTTCTATGCCAGGACAATTTAAAGCTTCTATTCTTAATCGCCCCCGTACATTTACGATAAGTTTGATTTATAGACTATAGAAACTTCTCGTTCATTACTTTTTTAATAATGTTTGGCTCTAGTTTATAATAGAGCCGGCATTCTTTATAGGTAAAACTCTTTATTAGTAAAAAAAGAATATCCTATTACAGTAAATTCAAAATGGTATTATTTAGGATATTTTTGATTATACCTTATTTGCAATTGTGTTATTTTTTTGACAAAAAGGGATAGTGAAATAAAAGGTGGCCCCTTTTTCTTTTTTGCTTTCCAACCAAATTTTACCCTCCAGCATTTCTACGTAGGCTTTTGCAATAGATAACCCAATACCTGCACCTTCCAAAGCATAACGATCTTCTATATCTGCTTGTACAAATCGTTCAAAAATAGCTTTTTGTCTATCTTCTGCAATTCCCATTCCTGTATCTTTTACATAAAATTTTAATACATTACCTTCTTTTTGATATCCAAATTCAATACCTCCTTCTTGAGTATATTTTATAGCATTTTTTATTAGATTAGTAAGTATAGTTGTTAGTTTTTCTTTATCGGTACTTACAAATATATCTTTAGAAGAAAGTCCGTTAGATAGGGATAACACAATACCTTTTTTATCGGTTTGAGGTTTAAAAAGGTTAAACAAGTAATCCGTTTGCTCATTAATATTAATTTCTTGGATATTTACTTTAACTTGATCCGCAGCTATTCGTGAAATATCAATAATATCTCTAATAATATTAAGCATTCTTGCTCCGCTTTCTTTAATTAAATCCAGATATAATTGTTGTTCATCACCGGTAAGCTTTGGTTCATCTAAAAGCTCAGCTAGTCCCATTATACCATTCATAGGAGTTCGGATCTCATGGCTCATGTTTGCCAGAAAAGCAGATTTAAGACGATCACTTTCTTCTGCTTTTTCTTTTAGCTTACTTAGTTCCTGTTCATACAACTTGATATTTGTAATATCTGTTATGGTACCCACATAACCTATAATTTGTCGTTTTTCATTATACTCTGGAATTACTCTTCCTAAAACCCAGGTAATAGAGTTATCAGATTTAAGAAACCGGTATTCTACATCATAAGTTTCTCTTTTGTCAACACTGGTGTACCATCCCTGTTTTAATTTTTTTCTATCTTCAGGATGTACTGCTTTTAGCCACCCGTTAATTAAAGCATCCTCATTAGAAAGCCCGGAGATTTCGCACCACTTTGGATTTACAAATGTAGTTTTTCCTTCGCTACTAGTCATAAAAATACCAACAGGAACCAGATCTGCCAGCACATGATATCTGTTTTCGGTAAGCTGCACTGCTTTTTCTGCGACTTCAAACTTTTGCTTATAAGTAAGAGAATGAAAAATATCTTTAAAATTGATATGATTTAACGGATCATCTTCTTTTTCAAAATATTTTAAGTAAACAGTAAATAAAATACTGTAGACTAATGTCATAGTGTTTTTGGATATTAAACCCGAAATTATAATTTTTTGTATGTCCTTAAAATACCAGAATGAGCCTAATGTAAAAGATATAGCATCAAAACTTAAAACAAGTATCATTGTAAACAATATCCTTAAAAACAAACTTGAAGTATATTTGGATATATACTCATATAAATAGATAATCAATAATGCATCTATATAGAGTATACAAGTCCCAACTATTAATACAAAGATATTAGTATAAAAAAATTCTGTAGAAACATCAAACGGGTTATAATTATAAGCACCTTCTATATTCATCCTGAAGGAAAGTAAAAGAAAACACAATACTACATTTGCTATAACCAAAGAATAAATTAATTTTCTGGCAGTAGTAGCATCTTCTTTAATATAAATTAACAATACTGCAAATAATGTGGCAGAAAATAAAACGGAGGAACCAGGAGAAATGACTATTACATCAGATATTTCAAAATAAAGAGTGCTGGCCATAAAAACCTGAATGAACTGAAATAGTCCTAAAGAAGTAAAAAGCAACCCTAAACCTATTATTGTTCGTAAACGAAAAAGTAACAGGATAAGAAAGGCAACAACAAATCCTTGAAACAGAAAAATTAATATTTGATAAAAATTCAGTGTATCCATATAGTATAATACTACATTAAAAATGGGTTTTAATATATTTTATTAACCTAATTATATAGTATTTATTTTTAATGCCCCTTAAAGCTACGAACAATTGTTAAATTTTTGTATTGTAAATCCGTAAAAAATATTTTTTATTAAAAAAAATCGAATTAAAATTCAATGACAAAATTAAACTATACTAAGAAACTATAGTTTTTGTAATATAGTTAAACAATACATAAAAAAGCAGTTCTTTAATGATATTTTGTTTTTAAAACACTGTTTATCAAATAATTGTGTAGGTTATTTTTGTTTTGTATTACTGTCAAAAATGATATAAAAAAAACCTGCCAACAATGACAGGTTTGTGTTTTAAAAAAAGTTAAGTAGTATATATTAAATTACTTTTACATTTACTGCGTTTAATCCTTTTTTACCTTCTTGTAAGTCAAATTCTACAGCATCTCCTTCTCGAATTTCATCGATTAAGCCAGAAATGTGTACAAAATGTTCTTTGTTAGAATCTTCTTCAGTGATGAATCCAAACCCTTTGGCATCGTTGAAAAATTTTACTGTTCCTTTGTTCATTGTTAAAATTTAAATTAGTTAATAAAAATCAAAGATAATGCCAAATATCTAAATGATCATCATCAAGGTGTTTTTTACATATTTTAATAAACACATATTTTATATGTTTATTGTTGGCAAAAGTATAAAAATAAATTACCAATCAATGTTTTAAAAAATATATAATATTTTTTTATTAGGAAAAAAGGTTATATAAACTCAATTTTTATACTAGTAGCTGCTTTATTTTTATGTTATAATCATATTGTAAATCTTCATGTAATACTTGTATTTTTTTTTGAATAGATATAATCTCGCGATGATATAAATTTTTTAAAACAGTATTGTTTTGTATTGAAGGGGTAATGCATTTTAGTTTGTTACAAAAATGTAGTAATAATTCTATTTCAGTTTCTTTGTTTTTGGAGTATTTTATATACTTTTTTACAGTCCTTAAAATTTTCCGAATACTTTTTTTTATAAAAAAATAAGAAGATGTGTTAATCATTTCAAATTGCTCATCAATTTCTATTTTTATTTGTGCAATATATTCTTCCTCATTAGTGGATTCAAACAATATATAAGTGATAAGCTCTTTGTTTTCTTTTTTAAATCTGGATAAATGCAGGCACAATTCTATTAAATCTTGATGAGATCGAGTGTTCAATTCTGTCTTTATTTCTTTTATAGAGGCAACCTTCATCTATTTGTTTCTTTTTTCTCTCGGTATAATTATTCTTTGATTAGGTATTACCAAGTATCCTGTTATCAATGTTTTTGTTGGCAGTTTTTGTTTAATTGTAAATTTTTCATAAAACTAAAAATAAATTTAATACCGTATTTATTAATGTTGGTAAGTTAAGGTTTTAAATAACTGATGGCTTTGGTTTAAAACTTATTTATAATGAATAAAGTGACTGAAAAGAAATGTTTTCTGCTTGTCATTAGCTCTTCGACTACATTCAAGATAAACTAATACCATTTTAACTTTGAAACAGCACTAATAAATTATTTCTTTTTCATCTGTTCTTCGTTAAAAAATATAACCGTAACTACAGATATGCTTGATACCAGATCAAGTCTGGCACAAGCTTTTTGCCTTGAATACTTAAAAAATAAATTCAGTTTCTATACGCACTATTTCAAAGTTAAAATGGTATAAAAGGCTAGAATCCATGGGGGAAGTAAAGGAGTATTTTTATTTTGCAGATGTTTGATCTTCAGTAAGATACAGGCTAACTTAAACGACATTGATAATCCGGGTTAAATGGTTTGTGACCTGTAAAAACTGGTTTTTCAACAAGTTATTAACATAAAACTCACAAAATAATGACTGATTTGTTGATAACTAGTTGTATTGTAAACAGATAGGTTTAAATCATATATTGTGATTTTATTTAAAGGACTTAATTTAAAAAGTAGTATGATTTTTTGAGAAAACTTCTCAAAGTTTCCCTATGGCTTGTTGGTTCCTGACCAAAAGATTTAATTCTCATAGAGGGTTTCATTCCCCGGGGTTTGCTTTGAAAACAAAATATATTTTTCGGAAGCATAGCTCGTGAGCTAACCACGGGGTTGTTGATTTATTTATTCCTGAATTTTGTAACATCTACCTTGCGGAAAAATTGATTCCCATCGGCGAACATCTTTTTCATGATGAAATGTAGTAGGACGCAGAGATGTTGTAGATATCCAACATTTAAAAGTATCTAATCCACCGTTAATGTTTTTTAATTGCTCTTTTTCAATTTTGAAATTTCTAAACTTTTGTTGCAATGTATCCATAATAGATTTTTAAGTTATATAAAACTAATCTATAGGATTTTCGTTTAAAAAAAATTATTAATTGATAACAGACAAGAAATATAGGTTAATTGCCAGAGCTAAGTTTATAATTGCAGTAGTACAGCTTATAAAAATATATTTTAAAGTATGGTGTTTTTTAAAATCAAAAAACTTATCTATTTTTTAGTTGTCTCATTGTTTTTATAAAATTCTCTTTAATATTATAGTAAGAATTATGCTTTCCTGATGTTACAATTTCTTTGCCATAAGCTATTGTTTCTAATTGCATAGAAGTATCACTAGCATATACTATCGTAGAGGACAAGTTTTTAATAGAAGTTGTCGATAATAAAGGAGAGGAGTCGTCTATAACAAATGCATTTAATGGTTCTCCAATCTTAAAGAAATCTGATGTAAAATTATTCATTGCTTTTCTGCCTGAAGATGTAGCCATTTCTATAGCAAACATTCCTGAATCTCCTTGAATAGAAGAGTAGTAGGTGTTCCTTTTATGAGATATTAATCTTTGCCCATAATCCAAAAGCTTTAATTCTTCCAGAGGGTTAAGACCAATATGGCTATCGGTACCAATGCTCCATTTACCGCCTTTTTCCTGATATTTACGTAAAGGGAACAGACCATCTCCCAAATTCCCTTCGGTACTGGGGCAAAGTACTACATTTGCTTTGCTTTTAGCTATTCCTTCAATCTCTTTATCTGTTAGGTGTGTAGCGTGTACCAAATGAAATCTATCGTTCATCTCTATAGTATCTAATAACCATTCTACTGGGCGTTTATTTAGATATTTTATAGAGTCTTCGATTTCTTTAATTTGCTCTGAAACATGAATATGAAAAGGTATATCTTGTGGCCCGGACTTTGCTATTGTTGCAATATCTATAGGCTCAACCCCACGCATAGAATGAATCCCTATGGCAATATTTGCGTGTTCATAATATTTACATGCTTCTTTACTGGCATCTAATAATTTTAAATAGCTATCTATTGTTGGAGAAATAAACCTTCTTTGTCTGTCATTTGGAGCTTGTCCAAAACCGCCTTTTTGATAAAAAATGGGAATTAGTGTAATCCCAATACCTGCGGTTTTTGCTGCGGAGATTAAGCTACTACCCATTTCTGCTAGGTTAGAATATGGTTTTCCATTTTTATCGTGATGTACGTAATGAAATTCTGCTACATTGGTATATCCATGGCGTGCCATTTCTGCATATAACATAGTTGCAATTGTTTCCATTTGCTCTGGATCCATGCTTAATGCAAGCTGATACATTGCTTCTCTCCATCCCCAAAAATCATCCGGATTACTGATTCCTTCATGTTTTTCTGCTAAACCGGCCATTGCATACTGAAAAGCATGAGAATGCGCATTCTGAAACCCCGGAATAGCAAATCCTTTGACTAGATCATTGGATATTATATTTGGATCAAAAGATGTAATATTGATTATAATACCTTCCTGATTAACTGTTATCGCTGTGTTTTCTTGCCAACCTGTATTTTGTAATATTCCTTTAAAATAGTATGTTTTCATTTGTTTTTATGGCTTCTTGGTGTTTTAGTTTTTTAGTCTTTGAGTTTTGACTTCTGACTTCTGACTCCCGACTTCTGGCTCCCGACCTCTGACTTCTGACTTCTGGCTCCCGACTTCTGGCTCCCGACTTCTGACTCCCGACTTCTGACTCCTGACTCCTGATTTCTGACTCCTGACTCCTGATTTCTGACTCCCGACTTTTATTATTTCAGGACCTCAATTAAACTTTCCATAGTGTTTTGTAGTATCTTCTGTACTTTTTTTGCCCGATCCTTATTATAAGTAATTTCATTATCATCCATATACAGAATTTTGTTCATTTCCAGTTGCAGAGCATGAACATTATTTTCTGGTTTACCAAAGTAGCGGGTTATATGCCCTCCTTTAAAGGGAGAATTATGATTTACAGCAAATTCCCCTGATTTTAATCCGTTTAATGCCGAATTAATGATATCCGGATGTGCTGTTTTTTCATTATTATTTCCTAAAATCATATCAGGAAAAGGATCTTTTTGAATGGTACTTACTTTGTGTCGTATAGAATGTGCATCCCATAATAGTACTTTTCCGAATTGCTTTTTTCTTTCTGCCAACAAGGTTTCGAGTTGTTTATAGTATGGCCAATAATACGTTTCTAATCTTCGATTAATTTCATTTGGATCAGGCTCAAATTCTTTAGAAATATAGATTTTGTTACCATAAAAATCGGTAGTTGGGGTATTGGTAGTGATAAGTCTGTTATCTGTATACAAAGGTACACTTTCAGGATCTCGATTAAGATCAATGACCCATCTGCTTAAATTTGCTTTTATAACTGTAATTCCCATAGAAGGAGCAAATTTGTACAACCAATGTACGTACCAATCGGTATCGTCCAAATGTTTTTGCATCCTTTTTTTATAATGATTTTTTATTTCTTTTGGGAACTTTGTTCCAGAATGCGGGATACTAATGATAATTGGTACTACTGGTGCTTTTGCTTCTTTGATTTTAAATAGTTCCATACTTGTTTTTGTTCATTATTTTTGAAACAACTAAAGTAGTGTCTTTAATGGCAATACTTTGTATATATGTGATAGATGGAGTAGTAACAACTAGTAAATCTCCTTGATCTATTATATACATTGTATTATCTATATTGATTTTAGTTTTTCCAGAATGAACATAAATAAATAGCCATTCCAGATTTTTTTCTATAAGGTATTCTAAGTTTTCATTTTGTTTACTATCAAAAACAATTAATTCTCCTGTGGTTTCCTCTTTAGTCATTAGATTAAAGTCGGTACATTTTCCGATAGATGTAGTTTTCCAGTCTCCTTCAAATTCATCTATATCAAATCTACACAGTTTTTTTTGGTATCTGTTTTCATGAATCAGAATTATCTCTCCTTCTAAAACCATTAATTTTCTGGATACTCCTGGTAATGTGGTAAAAACAGACTTTTCTACCGCAACTGTTGCCATACTTAATCTAAAATCAAAATTTAATTTTGCGTAATCAGCAGAATAGGGATATATAAAAAACTGGGTAGTAGTACCTCCTGACCATGCATTTTTTTTAAAAGTACGGGATTTGATAATTTCAATTTTCATATAGCAAACTAGTTTACATTAAATCTTCCAATAGTTTGTCATCTACTATATTTGGTAAAGTAACTTTAAGCTGTGGTGTTCTTTCCATTTCTCGCTTTATAGCAAATAAAGCTTCTTTATTTCTTGCCCAACTTCTTCTGGAAATACCATTGTTTACATCATAAAATAACATTCGTTCTAATTTTTGGGAGGCTTCTTCTGTGCCGTCCAGTAGCATTCCAAAACCACCATTAATTACTTCTCCCCAGCCAACACCACCACCATTATGAATAGACACCCAGGTAGCTCCTCTAAAGCTATCTCCTATAACATTATGTATGGCCATATCTGCGGTAAATTTGCTGCCATCATATATATTACTGGTTTCGCGATATGGCGAATCTGTGCCACTAACATCGTGGTGATCTCTGCCTAAAACTACAGGAGCCGTTATTTTTCCTGTTTTTATGGCTTTATTAAAAGCTTCGGCAATTTTAATTCTTCCTTCGGCATCTGCATATAAAATACGGGCTTGTGAACCAACTACCAATTTATTTTGTTTAGCTTCCCGTATCCAGGTTATATTATCCTGCATTTGCTGCTGAATTTCTTTTGGAGATACTTTTTTAATAGATTCCATAACTTCTAAGGCTATTTGATCTGTAGTATCCAAATCTTCTGGTTTACCCGAAGTACAGACCCATCTAAAAGGACCAAAACCATAATCAAAACACATTGGACCCAGAATATCCTGTACATAAGACGGGTATTTAAAATCAATTCCATTTTTTGCCATTATGTCTGCTCCGGCACGAGAAGCCTCCAACAAAAATGCGTTACCATAATCAAAAAAATAAGTGCCTCTGGCAGTATGCTTATTTATAGTATCTGCCTGTCGGCGTAAGGATTCTTGTACTTTTTGTTTAAACACATCCGGATTTGTGCTGATTAAAGTATTCGCTTCATCATAGCTTAATCCGGCAGGATAATATCCACCAGACCACGGATTATGTAAAGAGGTTTGATCAGATCCTAGTTGAATATGAATATTTTCATCATAAAATTTCTCCCAAATATCCACAACATTACCTTGGTACGCAATAGATACAATTTCTTTTTGATCCATCGCTTTTTTAGTACGAGTCACTAAATCATTAATATCATCAATAATTTCATCTACCCAACCTTGTTCATGACGTTTTGTAGCAGCTTTTGGATTTACTTCTGCACAAATAGTAATACAACCAGCAATATTTCCTGCTTTAGGCTGTGCACCGCTCATTCCTCCTAATCCGGAGGTCAAAAATATTTTACCGGCAGGAGTTTCCTTTGGTTGTAAAGTTTTTCTAAAAGCATTCATTACCGTAATGGTAGTACCGTGCACTATTCCTTGAGGACCAATATACATATAACTACCTGCGGTCATTTGCCCGTATTGTGTAACCCCAAGCGCATTGTATTTTTCCCAATCATCTGGTTTCGAGTAATTAGGGATCATCATGCCATTGGTAACGACTACTCTTGGAGCATCTTTAGAAGAAGGAAACAATCCCATTGGGTGTCCGGAGTATATATGCAAAGTTTGCTCATCTGTCATTGTTGCCAGATATTGCATAGTCAACAGATATTGTGCCCAGTTTTGAAATACAGCACCATTGCCACCGTAGGTTATTAGCTCATAAGGATGTTGTGCTACTGCATGATCCAGATTATTTTGGATCATTAGCATAATCCCTGCTGCTTGGTTTGTTTTGGATGGATATTCATGGATAGATCGAGCAGATATTTCATATTCTGGCATAAACCTATACATGTAGATACGCCCATAAGTATTTAATTCTTCTAAAAACTCCACAGCAAGTTCTTTATGCCAGTCTTTAGGAAAATATCGCAATGCATTTCTAAGAGCCAATTTTTTTTCCTCAGTAGATAGGATTTGTTTTCGTTTAGGAGCACGACTAACTTTAGAATCTAAAGATTTTTTTTTTGGTACTATTTTAGGAATCCCTTGTAGTATTTGTTCTTTAAAGGTCATCGATATATGTTTTAAATTAAAATTTAGTTAGGTTAAGCAGAGCCGAAATGAAAAAAAAATACTTAAGATCCATCTTCCGATTCGACTCTGGAGGGCAAAAAAAGGAAATGTTTTAGGATACTAAAACTCCTCGTTTCCATACTTGCGAAGGAACAAGTTTACCCTGATGATAAAAAATTTCATGAACAGAGTTGGTAGGAAACAGGTTAAAATCTGCTAACATTCCTGAAACCAATTTTCCTCTATCCTTAAGATTAAGTGCTGCTGCGGCTCTGGAGGTTATCCCGGCAAGAACTTCGGCATTACTTAATTTTTCAAAAGTTCCTAAAACACAAGCCTGCATAAGCAAATCTCCCATAGGAGCAGAACCAGGATTCCAATCGCTTGCTATTGCCAGCGCTCCTCCTGCATCCAGAATTTTTCTGGCAGGAGTAAAACTACATCCTAGTCCTATCGATGCACCAGGTAATGCTACAGAAACTACATTGCTGTTTGCCAACATTTCAATTTCTGTATCGGTACTTGCTTCTAAATGATCGGCACTTATTGCTTTTACTTTTACAGCAACTTCACTACCTCCTGCGGTAAATTGATCTGCATGTACAGTAATATCAAATCCCATCTGTTTTGCTTTTTCAAAATAAGGATAAATATGAGATGGAGAAAAAGCACTTTGCTCTATAAAAGCATCAATTCTATTTGCTAGTTTTTCTTCTTTTAAAACAGGAAATAGGGTAGTACTGATTTCTTCGAGATATTCTTTATGGTTCCCTGTATAGTCTTTTGGTAACATGTGTGCTGCAAGACAAGTGGTAATTAGATCTGTTTTTGTTTCTGGGCGGGCATTTTTTATAGCTCGCAGCATTTTGAGCTCTTCTTCTACAGATAAGCCATATCCGCTTTTTACTTCCACCGTTGTAATTCCATTTTTTAATAGTGTATTGGCTCTTTTTACTATACCACCAGAGAGTTCTTGCATAGTAGCTTTTCTGGTTTGGGTTACCGTATCCCAAATACCACCACCAGCTTTTGCTATTTCAAGATAAGATTTTCCTGCATTTCGCATTGCATAGTCATTAGCTCTTGATCCCGAAAAACAGATATGTGTATGTGCATCTATAAATCCCGGAGTACACACATAATCTGTGCGTAGTTCTATAATTTCTGTTGTATTTTTATCTGCTTTTTCTTTTAAATCTGAAAATAAACCAATAGTATGTATTTTTTCGCCTTCAATAAGTATACCTGCTTTTTCTATGATAGTTAGATCCTGATCTTTTACAGAGCCTTTGGTTTTTATAGTTTCCAAAGAGATAAGTTGTGTGATTGGACCTATTAGTTTATACTGTTTCATATTGTATTTTTAGTAATGAACTGGATGTATACCATTTCTTAAATGAAAAAAATCTGTCTTGTTTTTAATTAAATTATAGTATCGTTTTAATAAACTTCAAATTCATTTGAAAACGGGGTTTCTATAGATACCTGTTCTTTTTCTGCTATTTGGCTAGCGATATTAATAATTGTTCTGTTTTTAATTATTTCAATTCCTTTTTCGATATCATCGGCAAATACACGGTCTTTATCTGCAAAAGAGACCGTTTCACGCACTTTTTTGTGAATTTCATCCAAAATTATCCCGGATTTTAATGGTTTTCTGAACTCAAATGCTTGTGCAGCGGTTAAAAGTTCTATAGCCAGTATTTTTTCTAGGTTATCAATAACTCGTAAAGCTTTTCTTCCTCCTATAGATCCCATACTTACATGGTCTTCCTGACCGAGTGAAGTAGGAATACTATCTGCACTTGAAGGAAAACACAATCCTTTGTTTTCACTTGCTAATGCTGCTGTGGTATATTGTAGTATCATATAGCCTGAATTAATACCAGTATCCGACATTAATAGTTTAGGAACTCCGGGAGAGTTACCTTCTAAAGATAAGTATATTCTTCGATCAGAGATATTACCAAGTTCTGAAGCTGCCAGACATGCATAGTCTATTGCCATTGCCAAGGGTTGCCCATGAAAACTACCTCCGCTAATGGTAAGCTCTTCATTAATAATAATAGGGTTGTCGGTTACAGAATTCAATTCAACCTCCAAAAGCTCTTTTAAATGTAACCATGCATTTCTGGATGCACCATGAACCTGTGGCATACATCGAAGTGAATAAGGATCCTGGACTCTTTCACAATCGATATGATCTTCCATTATTTCAGATCCCTTTAGTAGTGATTTTATTCTGGAAGCAACATGTATATTGCCCTTAAAAGGACGTAGTTGATGTAGTTCTTCAAAAAATGGTTTTACAGATCCTTGCAACCCTTCTATCATCATTGCACCGATAATATCAGCTTGTGATAAGCAACTATGCAGTTTGGCTACTACTTGTACTGCGTGTGCTGCAATAAACTGTGTTCCGTTTATAAGAGCTAGTCCTTCTTTTGGACCTAAATCAACAGGTTTTATTCCAGTTTCTATAAATAATTCTGCTGTAGTAATAGTTTTATTGTGGTAAACTACTTTTCCTAATCCTAATAAAGGTAGAAAAAGATGAGATAAAGGAGCTAAATCTCCTGATGCTCCAACTGATCCCTGACTGGGAACAACAGGTATCGCATCATTATCAATATGCCATAAAATTCTATCTAAAGTTTCTTCTGCAATACCAGAATATCCTTTGGATAGAGATTGCACCTTAAGAATCATCATTAATTTTGCGATTTCAGGATCAATGGGCTCTCCTACGCCAACGCTATGACTTTGCAAAATATTACTTTGCAAAAGGTTCGTTTTTTCTTTAGAAATTTTTGTTGTACAAAGAGGTCCAAACCCTGTATTTATACCATAAACAGGATCTCCTTTCTCTACAATGTTTAGTACAGCTTGTCTGCTGGTTTTAATTTTTTCTCTGGAAGTTTCAGAAATAATCCCCTGGATTTTTCCTTGAGCAATTTTTAAAGCTATTCCTGCTGTTAAATGATCTTCTCCGTATAAAAAATGATGTATTGTTTCTGACATTATCGTGTTTTTATTTGCTAGCACTAATTTAATATCTATTTTTAATAATTAGAAATACTAAATTTGTCATTAATTAATAACTATGAGTTATCAAATAGAATTACGGCATTTTACCTATTTTTTGGCTGTAGCCGAAGAATTGCATTTTAGAAAAGCAGCAGATCGATTATTTATTTCTCAACCAGGTTTGAGCAGACAGATTAAGCAAATGGAAGAAATAATAGGAGTGACTCTTTTTATAAGAAATAAGAGAAAAGTAAGTTTAACCGTTGCCGGAGAATATTTAAAAAAAGAATTGGATTATGTTTTTAATCATATTGATTTTACCCTAAAACAAACTCGTTTAATAGATAAAGGTAATGATGGGGAGATTCGAATAGGGTTTTTGGGTTCTGCTATACAAACGGTTATCCCAGAATTATTGGTAAAAGTTAATGAGCAATACCCTAATGTACAATTTAGCTTAGAAGAAATGTCTAATCACTTACAAGTTGAAGGGATAGAAAAAGATCAACTAGATCTTGGTTTTGTTAGATTGGCAAGGGTGCCTAAGGGAATAGAAATGAAAACGGTACATACAGATACATTTTCATTGGTTTTACCAAAAAATCATTTTTTAGAGAAGAAGAATTTTAAAAACATAGCACAGGTATCGGATCAGCATTTTATTTTATTTTCCTCGGATTATAGTTCTCTTTACTATGATAAAATTATGAGTATATGCGAGGATAAAGGTTTTACGCCTAAAGTTTCTCATAAATCGGTGCATGCACAGACTATTTTTAAACTGGTAGAGAGTGGGTTGGGGGTAGCAATAGTTCCTACATCATTGCAATACGGGTTTGATTTGGGGGTAAAATTTTTGGAAATACCAAAAATACCTCAAAAAGCTACACTTTCTGTTATTTGGAAACAGGATAATCGTAATCCTGCTTTAGAACAAATAAAAAGATTTCTTTAAAGATAAAAAAAAGGATAAAGAAATGTTTATACAAGCAGGAGCACAGTCTAGACCTATTTAATGAGAGAAATAGGTCCCGGCTGTGCTCCTTGCATTTTAATATTTTTATAAAGATGGAACAGATAACTGCATGTTGATCTCTACAAGATTGTTTTTAAGGCTATCTGTTTGTTAGGATAAGACTATTGAGGGGGCATGGAATAAAAAAATTGTTCTTCGGTTATTTTGCCATTGTTTACTTGGTATACGCATACTTCTTCTATTTGCATACGACCACTTTCTTTAAAAGTACAATCCATTTTCATAGAGCAGCTAAAGTGGTTTTCTGCAACTACCGGATCTGATATTTCACCACCATGAAACTCCTCTACAGAGGCATACCAATCTTCACTTTTTTTGATTACAGCATCAATGCCTGTAGTTATTTCATTTGGGCTTCCCGGCATTTCTTTACTTATGATATTGTTATCATATAATTCGTTAAGAGCTTGCATATTTTCACCTTGACGACAAAGCTCAACTAATCGATTTGCAACTGTTTGAGTATTCATTATATTATGATTTATTGATTATACGAAGACAAAATACAAAAAACTTATGGTTATAATTTTAAAGAAATGTTATAAAAATGAATTATTGATTAAGAGCTTCTTTATATATTTTTAAGCATCGTTTTCGTGCAGTTTTATGCTCTATCATTGGTGGTGGATAAGTAAGCTCATTAAGGTCTTTTACCCAAGTGTTTATATACGCAAGTTGCTTGTCAAATTTAGCGATTTGAGTGGTAGGGTTAAAAATCCTGAAGTAGGGAGCTGCGTCAACTCCCGATCCTGCTGCCCATTGCCAGTTTCCAACATTTGCAGACATGTCATAATCCAGTAGTTTTTCGGCAAAATAAGCTTCTCCCCAACGCCAGTCGATAAGCAAATGTTTGCATAAAAAACTAGCAACAACCATTCGTACCCGATTATGCATATATCCGGTTTTATTTAATTGTCTCATTCCTGCATCTACTAATGGATATCCTGTTTCCCCTTTTTTCCATTTCTCAAAATCTTCTTCCTTATTTATCCAATCAATTCTGTCGTATTTTGGTTTAAAAGAAGTATTTTTTGTACGGGGATAGTGCCACAGGATTTGCATAAAGAACTCTCTCCAGATAAGTTCTGATAAAAAGACTTCATTTTTTTCGGCAATTGCTTTTTTCATGATTGTTCTTATTCCTACAGTTCCAAAGCGAAGATGGGGTCCCAATCCAGAGGTTCCGTTTTTTTTTGAAGGATAGTTTCGGGTTTCTTCATAGTTTTGAACAAGATCTGGCGAAACATCAAAACCCTTAATTTTTATAAGGGATTTTTTAAAACCCATATCGCTTAATGAAATATTGGGGAGCCTTGTGTTTTTTATTAGATTATCTAAGTATTGAGAGGTGTAATATATTTTTAAATTAGATTCTTCAAAAATTTCTTTCCACTTGTTTTTATATGGTGTGTAAACAAGATAAGGGTCTCCGTTTGGCTTTACTATTTCATTTTTTTCAAAAATCACCTGATCTTTAAAAGTATTAAAACGAATGTTTTTGTTGTCTAAAAATTCTTTAACCTCTTTATCTCTATCTCGTGCATAAGGCTCATAATCATGATTAGTGTATACCGTTTCTATTTGGTATTGAGATATTAATTCTTGAAAAACATTTTTTGGTTTACCATAAAAAACAGCTATTGAACTATCGTGTTGTTCTTGCAATTTTTTGCGCATGGACTGTAAATTTTCATGGATAAAAGAAACTCTGGCATCGTTGTTATGCAATTCTTTTAAAATATCCTTATCAAATATAAAAATTGGCAATACAGGATTTTTGTCTTGAAGAGCTTTGAAAAAACCTGCATTATCGTCTAATCGCAGATCTCTTCTATACCAAAACACACATATTTTTTTTACCATTTTTAGTTATATTTAAGGTAGATATATCACCATAGATATTACTGTATATATCCTCATAAAAATATAAGATTATATAATAAAATTACGATCATATTTTGGTCAAAAAAAACTTTTAGCCCAGGATTTAGCTTCTTCGAGTGTGCTAAAAAAAGTAAAAGATTTACCATATAATGGTTGTTCTATTATAGCTTTATCTCTTTCTTTATTGTCGCTGGATACAATGGCGATCCCTTTCATATTATCAAGCTGCCCTTTTTTATATATTTCAGAAGAAATCTCATGTTTGTATTTACGGTAGCTAATCATTATAAAATCTTTAGATTTATAATAGTCGCGTAATTTTTCTCTTATTATAGAGGCTTTATGTAATGTGAAATCTACATTTTCATTAACTGTAAGAATAGAGAATTTGTCATGTAGCTCTATTTCACAAAATTCATTAGTAAAATGTTCCATAGGGGGGTATGGTTTTTCTAAAAAGAGTAAATATATGTTAAAAACAATTAATTTTACCTAAATATAGATATTTTAGAAATAAGTTATTAATATATTTTAACAATCCTTACAGCAATCCTCTGATTTTGTTGCTTTACAGGTCAAAACGGCTAGTAGAGCCCCAAAAACCGGAGCTATAAAATATAACCATTGGTGCTCCCAATGTCCTGATAATAAGGCTGGCCCCAGAGATCTGGCAGGGTTCATAGATGCATTTGTTACAGGGCCGGCAAACATAGCCTCCAATAATACTACCCCACCAACAGCAATACCTGCCATTGTACCTGTTTCTTTAGATCCAGAGGATACATTAATAATTACTACCATTAAAAAATAAGCGAGCAATGTTTCCAGAACAAATGCTTTAAGCGGTTCGATTGTTGGTATAGTACCACCTAAAAATTCACTTTGAGGGAATAAATACAGTAAAATACTACTTGCTAATATAGAACCAATAAATTGTGCAATAATGTATTTTGGGACATCTTTCCATTCAAATTTTTTGGCATAGGCAAAAGCTATCGTAACCGCAGGATTAAAATGCGCACCAGATATTTCTCCAAAAGCATATATCATAGCCATTACGATAAGCCCCCAGGTGATTGCTATTCCTACATGGGTAATATCCCCTGCTGTAATTTCATTAATTGTCATAGCTCCTGTACCACAAAATACCAAGCTAAATGTTCCTATACCTTCAGAAATATATCTTTTCATTGTTCTATTTAAAAGCTAACAAATATAGGATTCTTATTTTTATGGTTTTGTTAACTTTTTGCAAGAGTGTAATTCTTATTTTCGTTACAGAATAAATTAAAACAAACAAAATTATACACAATGAAAAAGATTGTCTTATTTCTTTCTGTTGCTTTATTATCCTTCGGGATCAAAGCTCAGGTAAAAACACCACAACCAAGTCCGGCTTCAAAAATCGAACAGGTTATTGGATTAACAGATGTTTCAGTAGAGTACTCGCGTCCTAGTATGAAAGGAAGAACTATCTTTGGAGATTTGGTGCCTTTTGATAAACTTTGGAGAACAGGAGCCAATAAAAATACACAGATTACTTTTGGTGATGATATAAAGATTGACGGTAAAGAACTTAAAAAAGGTACTTATGCAATTTTTACTAAACCGGGTAAAGAAAACTGGGAAGTAATTTTTTATAGCGACACAAACAATTGGGGAACTCCTCAAAAATGGGATGATGCTAAGGTGGCTGCAAGTGTAAAAGTAAAAGCCAATACATTACCTATGAATGTAGAAACGTTTACTATAATGTTTAGTGATTTTACTATAAATTCTGCTGTCCTTAGCTTTATTTGGGCTAATACCGAAGTAGGAGTTACTATAGAAACCCCGGCAAAAGAGGCTGCTATAGCAAGTATTGAAAAAACTATGGCAGGCCCGTCTGATGGGGATCACTATCAGGCCGCTACATTTTATAAAGAAATTGGTGAGACAGCTAAAGCCAAAGAACATATAGATAAAGCCATTTCTTTGCGTAAAGAACCTGCTTTTTGGCATTACAGACAACAATCTTTGATTTATGCAAAATCCGGAGATAAGGATGGGGCAATAAAAGCAGCTAAAACTTCGTTAGAGTTAGCAGAGAAGGCTGGAAATGCTGACTATGTTAAAATGAACAAAGACTCCCTTGCTGAGTGGGGAGCTAAATAAACACTCTTTCTCACACACAAATTATTTAAAAAGCATTCTGGTTATCAGGATGCTTTTTTTATTTTATAACCTTTATTACAATAGGAGCATTTTTTTGGCTTGCTCAAAATCAAAATGTATTTTCAAAACATGCCCTTATAGGCTTGTTGATTTTGGCGGACAATACTTAACTTAAGATTGTTTTTTTTGAATAGTATCAAAAGAAATCTTAGTAGATAGTAATTCTTCTCCGTCAATTTTAATTACAGATGTCTTAATATAGGTGATGATAGTATCTGTTTGATGCTCTAAAACAACTTTTGTTACTACCTTTTTTACAGAATCAGAAACGATTTCGAAAGGAGATATAAGTTCAATACGTTTAAGTTTGGTGCTATGCTTATTTGAAAGTAATTTATATCCTTCTGTTTCAATGTTAAAACCAGGGTTGGTTTTCATCAATACTGCTTTGTCCAAATATTCCTGAAGTTTTTGCTGTATTAGTATAGAGTATGCTTCAGTTTTTGAAAGATAGGGAGTAGGTTCTTCTTCTAAGATTTCAAAAGCCTCAGAATTTTCTGTGTTCATAATTTTAGAAGCATTTTTTGCACATCCAAAACAGAGCAAGACAAGTATAGTGTATATAAATTTTCTCATGACTTTATCCGAAATTTTAGTTTAACGATCTGCTCATTTAATTTTTGCGACTCTATAACCTCAATGTTTTTTAAGCTTTGCGTGGGAGTAGTTAATTTATCTATAAATTCCTTTTTAGTATACATTTCGATACCTAGTCGATGAGGCAATACCTGAAAAATAGTTGCATTGTCAGCAATTATTTTGGCTAATTCTTTTCTTCGATTTTGCCAATCTTCAATTTTTCCATTGGCATAATAATGAAGCATTAATGCATAATCATCAGTTTTTATATGAAGGTTTTCCGGGCTTTTTGAAGAGGCTGTCCTATATATGGTATCTGTTTTGTGATAGGGGGATTGTATTATAAAATGAATGTAGTTATCCTTTGTTTTCCAGATAAAACATCCTACACTATCGCTTTTTGAATAAAATGGAGATTCCCCATTATTAAGGATTATAATATCAATAGGCGTTTTAACAGTTCGATTTCTATCTTGATCTATAAAACAAAAACTAAAAGTGTTTTCTTTTGGAATTAAGAAGTATATAACTGTTAATATAATAAATCCCAAAAATACGAACCCAAACCCAAACCGTTTTTGGATATCCCTGTTTTTTGGGGAACGGGAAGAGGCAGGATGGTTGCTTTTAAAATCATTCCAGTTTTTATATCCACAATATTGTGATAATAAATTCAGGATATCTATTCTGGGTAATTTTTCTGAAGAACTTTTAAAATAACTATAAAAAGATTTTTCACTAATAGTGCCTTTTACTTTTTCTTGTAAATCTTCTTTAAATAATATGATTTCTTGCCCTTTCCATTCAGAAATATCCAAACCAGAAGTGGTATGCTGTTGCAAAAATTGTTTTGCTACAGCTTTTTTAAGAATATCAAACAGTATTTTTTCGTCTGAAGTTATAGTAGTAATGTTTTGATAATGAATGATTTGTTTTTTGTAAAATAGTTTACAAAGGCTTTACATACGTTTTGCAATAAATAAATAACAATAGCTTTTATGTTTGTTTTTGATTTAACGATATAAAAATATAAAAATGAAAACTAAGAAAGTTAAAATATCCAGAATAATAGCTGTTACAGGAGTAGTATTATTAAGTTATTCCTGCTCTAAAATGGAAAACAAATACCGGATGGAGACAGAAAACATCATGGTAGAAGAAACAGGAGAGACGTCTGGATTGTCTGGTGTTAAACAAGGTATCGAGGAGAAGTCAGAGGCAGAACCTAATGCAAGGCAAACAGAAAAGGATAATGTAGATTTTGAACTAAAAATTATTAAAGAAGCCAATTGCAGAATTAAGGTTGTAAATGTTGAAGAAGCTACTTTGTTGGCAAAAAAAATAGCGACAAAGTATAAAGGATACATTTCAGACCAGCGGTTTACAAACACTAATTATAGTAAAGAAAACAGGTTTACAATCAAGATTCCACAAAATGATTTTGATACTGTTTTGGATAGTATTTGTGGGATAGCAGAGTTTGTAGAGTTTAAAAATATATCTACCATAGATGTAACCGAAGAATATATAGATATAACTTCACGATTAAAAACAAAGTTTGAAGTAAAACAACGTTATGAAACTATTTTGAAAAACAAAGCCAAAACAGTAGAAGATGTTTTAATGGCAGAAGAAAAATTAAGCAAACTTCAGGAAGAGATAGAATCTGCCCAAGGCAGATTAAACTACTTAGGTAATAAGGTAGTTTATAGTACTATCCAGTTAGATATATATGAAACTATAATCCCAAAAGAACAGCCAGAAGGATATATCCTTGGTTTTTTTGATAAAGCAAAAAAAGGATTGTCTTTTGGATGGGCTGTTATAGAAACTCTAACATTGTCATTGTTTTATATTTGGCCTTTACTTATTATAGGAATCCTTGTTTTTGCATATTTTAAATGGAGTAGAAAGTAAAAAAATAATGAATTAAGTGTGCCATTATGGTGCGCTTAATTTTGTATTTTGCGGGAGCAAAAAGAAAATTAATAATTGAAAGAGATACTAGGACGATATATCCCGGAAAGAGCAGTAGATCAGGTGTTTGATCTTATTATAAAGTGTAATGTGCATCTTAAGATTGTTAATGAACGAGTTACACGCCATGGCGATTATCGTAGAATGCCAGATGGCAGGCATCAAATCACGGTAAATGCATCTCTTAACAAGTACAGGTTTTTTATTACTCTTATTCATGAAATAGCCCATTTGATAGCTTTTGAAAAATATGGGCGTTATATTAAACCCCATGGTATCGAATGGAAAAAAACTTTTCAGCAATTAATGTTGCCTTATATTCATCCGGAGATTTTTCCCACTCGTTTATTACCAGTTATAGCGCATCATTTTAAAAATCCCAGAGCAAGTAGTGATACAGATGAAAAATTAGCATTAGCCCTTAAACAATATGATCCTGCTAATGATAAAAATTATATCTTTGAGTTACCCCTGGGAAGTGTCTTTAGATTATATAACGGCAGGATCTTCAAAAAAGGTGATAAGAGAGTAAAGCGATACGAGTGTGTGGAGCTTAATACAGGAAAAATTTACCTATTTAACCCAAATGCAGAAGTCGAACTATTAAATTGATTATGAATAAAGATTACTATGCAATTTTGATGGCTGGTGGAGTAGGTTCAAGATTTTGGCCTGTGAGTACTACAGGGTTCCCTAAACAGTTCCATGATATGTTGGGAACAGGAGAAACCTTGATCCAACGCACATTTTTTCGCTTATCTAAAATTGTTCCAAAAGAAAATATACTTATACTTACTAATGAGCGATATAATGATTTGGTATTAGAACAACTGCCAGAGGTCAATCAACAACAAGTGGTTACAGAGCCGGCGATGCGTAATACAGCACCATGTATTTTATATGCGGGGTTAAAAATTCAAAAAAAGAACCCTGATGCTGTAATGGTTGTAGCGCCAAGCGATCATTGGATCGAAGATGAAGATGCATTTATAAAAAATTTGGAACAAAGTTTTATAGCATGCTCTAAAAAAGATATACTAATGACTTTGGGGATTAACCCCACTTTTCCTAATACTGGTTATGGTTATATTCAGTACGATATAGAAAATGAAGTCAATATTAAAAAAGTGGTTCAGTTTACAGAAAAACCGAACTACGAAACAGCAAAACAATTTATATCTAAAGGAAATTATCTTTGGAATGCCGGGATCTTTGTATGGAGCGTTAAAAGTATTGTAACTGCTTTTGAAAAATTTCAAGAAGAAATGACCACGTTATTTAAAAAAGGGTCGTTTGTCTATAATACAGAGCAAGAGAACGATTTTATACAAAAAAAATACCCGTTGGCAGAAAATATATCGATAGATTATGCAATTTTGGAGAAAGCAGAAAATGTATATGTCCTGCCAGCAATTTTTGATTGGAACGATCTGGGAACCTGGGGGTCTTTATATGATAAATTAGAAAAAACAGAAGCTAATAATGCGGTGGTTAATGCAAGAGTTTTATCTCATGATGCATCTGGTAATATGATAAGAACAACAAAAGATAAAATTGTTGTGATTGATGGATTGCAAGATTATATTATTGTAGATAAAGATGAAGTACTTTTGATATATCCAAAAAAGAAAGAACAGGATATAAAAGAAGTACTTAAAAAAGTAAAAGAAACATACGGAGAAAAATACATATAAAATAGCATGAAAGAAGATACAAACCAACAATCCGGGGCTAATCAGGAAGAAATGGCAGAATCGGTTAAAAGAGATGCCAAAGGTCTTATTGAAAGTGTAAGTACTTTTCTTAAAGAATTACTGGATATACGATCGCAAACAGATAAAGATCAAACTATCGAAGATGTAAAAAACGATATTCCATTTAAAGGTCATAATGCATGGATTCTTATTTTTTCGGTATTTGTAGCGTCTATAGGTCTTAATGTTAGCTCTACTGCTGTAGTAATAGGAGCTATGCTTATTTCA
Source organism: Aquimarina sp. (assembly GCF_977115655.1). Lineage (NCBI taxonomy): Bacteria > Pseudomonadati > Bacteroidota > Flavobacteriia > Flavobacteriales > Flavobacteriaceae > Aquimarina > Aquimarina sp. Next base: position 4,106 of record NZ_CDSBKO010000025.1, on the reverse strand, counting down.
CCATTAATGGGGCCTATTGTAGGCATTGGATTATCTATTGCAATTAATGATATTGATACCTTAAGACGGTCTTTGGTTAATTTGGGAGTAATGGTTGGTTTAAGTGTTCTTACTGCAACGTTATACTTTTGGGTTTCACCTTTAACAGAACTTACTCCAGAACTTGAGGCCAGAACAGCACCTACTATTTTGGATGTATTGGTAGCTGTTTTTGGAGGTTTGGCATTGATAGTAGCCAAATCCAAAAAAGGAACCATGGCCAATGCTATTGCAGGAGTAGCTATCGCTACAGCATTAATGCCTCCGTTATGCACAGTAGGGTATGGTATTGCAGAGTGGGAGTTGGAGTATGCCATAGGGGCATTGTATTTATTTTCTATAAATGCTACATTTATTGCTTTATCTACATTTATAGTTTCTAAATTATTGCGTTTTCCGATGTTGCGATACGCTAATTCGGCAAAAAGAAAACGTACTGCGCAATTTGCCTCTTTATTAGCAATATTGGTAATGATTCCTGCAATATATACCTTTTATGTAACACTTAACGAGAGCAATGCAGAGAGGGATTATAAAGCGTTTATAGCAAATGAAATTGAAGCAAATGAGAACCTTTATATGCGAAAAGATTTTTATGATTATAACAATAAAGCTATTAAATTATTTTTTGACGGAGAGATCAATGAAGCAACGGTAAGTGATCTGCAAAATGAAATTAAAAAATATCCAAGTATCAGTAATTTTGCCTTGGCTATAAATGGTAACAAATCCAGGGGTATTGACCAAATATCCAAAGCTTACGATAGATCGATAGAACAATTAAACCGGGTAGAAAAAGAGAATGATAAATTGTTAAATGAGATCGAAGACCTAAAGATAAAGATTGCTGAGCTAGAAACACAGCTTAATGAGGCTAACAAAGTAATCCCATTAAATGTGTTGCCTTACGCCAATATTGCTAAAGATGCAAAAATTCGTTTTCCGGATCTTGCAGAGTTAGGATATGCAGAGGTACAAAAATCAAATTTCTTAAAAGTTGATACCATAAAAGTTATTTTTCCAAGGTGGAGATTTCAGGTGTCAGATAGTTTAAATGTGATACGAACAAATTCTTTAAGAGAGTGGATCACCAAAGAAATGAAAGCAGATACATTGTATGTAGAGTAGGTTATATCATTTGCGTTTTGAATTTACCATAATAAAAAAATACTTGGGGTCTAACCAGAAAAAAAATAGCGAAAAGGTTTATTTTCGACCAGACACTAGTTAGGCTAGCCTCATAATTTTAAACCTGACATAGTTTTTATTGAACAGATCCTTTTAGTGTTGGGTTTATCTTTTGGGAAAAAAGCACTTTGAGTTAATGAAGCGTCTACTTTTGTCTTACCAGTTTTAACAATCAACTTATGGGCACTTAATTGACTGTTGATGTTTTTGAAAAGGCGATCATACGATTTTTTCTTGGTTAATTGTGTTCTAAATCGATTCAAAGTGAAGCTTTTGACCTCTGTATTTCTTCTCAGAACGATGTGCCTTTTGTAATTCCTTTTCAATCGGATGCAATCTATTAAAGTATTGATTTGCTTATAAAACTTATACCAATTAAATTTCAAGATGCTCTTTATACATTTGATTAAAAAAGAAGTTACATGTAATCCCTAAGATTCTATTTTCATTGAGTTTATCACTGATAAAATCATGTAATACTATTTTAACTTTGAAAATACTGTAATAGGTATTTAGATAAAATTGGTAAGCTGTTATAAATTTAATAAGGTTACGTTTAAATGAAATTTCAAGGTTTTTTAAAAAGCTCTTCAGCTTTTGGGTCTTTCTTATAATGTGACTTTCGAGCACTTTCAATTTTGATTTATGTTTACGCCTACAATGAGCGTAGAGTGCGAAATAGGGAACAATTTCTTCTAGTTCTTGATCTATCAATAGTTTTAATTCAATATAACTGACCTTTGCAACTGTTTGCCTGATTGGGATTAGCATCGCCCTTTGGAATAGAAAAAGAAAGAAGAAGCAGATATTCCTACAGGTATTGGACAAGCCCGGATAGTAAGGGTTCAGGACGTTGTATGGATCGCAGGTTTATTGGGGTGCTTCAGGACTAGAACGCAAAACTGGCTATCTTATATTAAAAATATTAACTCTGGTGAGAGAACTCCCTATTGGAATGCGAAGGTGGGCAGGGTTTCTAATTCGGTACATTAAATCCCTGTCTGTAAAGCTGCCGATATTCATATTCCCAATACGGCAATTAAAAATAAATTGGTGGTTGCTGCAAAATTAGTTGGATTTAAACGAATTGGAGAGGGAAAGACTTTTGTACATTTGGATAGCGATACTTCCAAATCCCGAAATGTCGCATGGGGATACCCTTCTGGAACAAAGCCACCAATCATTCCGTTTGTATAAATAAAGAAAATTCCAGAGATACCATAGGTATCGTATTGTAAAATTATCTTTTTTTGCGGTATAGATACTGATTATCAAATGTTTTAATAGAAACCATGTAAAAAGTTCATGGTTTTGCCATAAAGCAAAAAGGTATAATTTTCTTAGCTTAGATCCAACATACAGACTCTACTTAAAATGAATTTACTTTTAATTGCCGCAGCTAAAAAGCTAGGTCGGGATACCGATATCATGGACTCTTATTGGAAGTACCAGCAACGGGGGCAAAACTGGTTTTTTTCTCCAAATCCCAATCTGGATCAGGCAACCAGAAAACCTTCTTCTTTGGACAGTTGGAATAGTTGGGACAGGTTATCGGTCAAACAAAAAATGACCTTATCTACTTTGGCAGGTTTTAGAAACGATGCTACCGATGTTATTCGTAATACTTCGCATTTATCCAAATTAAAGGATGCTCTTAGTACATGGAGAAATGATTTGTATAGTATTTTTTGGGCAAATGAGGGAAGTGGAAGGTTGTGGTTATGTAATGTTTTTATAGGGGATGCCATATACCTGTACAATGGTAGTAATTTTATTTCGGGAAACAAACACTACTTTGATCCGTACCAGATATATAGTGGTCAATCTTTTTTAAGAAAAAGAAACAGTTATAAAGAAGTGAAAGCCGGGGATATTGTCGTATTCAAATATGGAGGAAGTCCTAGGCATGTAGAAATCATAACAGAAGTACAAAAGAACTTTTTTGCGGATGACGGGTTTTGTTCTATCGGTGCAGGAAGAGGGCAAGATAATGAAAGTCTGGGAGTAGTCAAATGTGACAGCCATAACTGGTTTCTTGGAGGACGACGTGAATTAGAGGATAAAGGCAACACCTATTTTTATATTTGATGAACAACATAATTAAATTTCATATTGCCAGTAGCATTTTAAACGCTTCTATTATAGGAACGTTTATGATAGTGCATGGCTTAGTTATCGAAGAATTTGACTATTTGTTCTCGATTCGGATTCCTGTATATTTTAATTTGATCTATCTTATTTCGGCTGCTATTATTTCGTGGGTAGCTCCCTTTATGATCCATAAAATAAAGAACTACAAAGAACATTTTTTTGTGCTCTTCGTATTTTATTGGATACTGATTCTAGCCTTTTTAGTATTTGAATATTTTCATCATCTGGAATATACAGAGGCTTATCATGGGGTCTTAGGGTATATAAAACACTGCATAACAAAGATATTAGTAAGGGAGCAAGCCATATTACTATCGGTTTTATTACCCGGGGTGATTTATGGTATACAGTTACTGGTTGGTAGAGCTTTTATCTCTGAATTATATGGTGGCAAGGCTGTAAAGTAGGGAGTCATAAAATTCATAAAATATAGAATAACTTAACTTCATTTGTATAAAATGCTATTTTATAGTACCCTTCAAAATGTTTTTAATCGAACCGTTTATTTTTGTGATATGATCCTCTAAATAATATTGGGCTTTTTTCTTGGTATACACTTCCTCCATTATTTTTAGTATGGTTAGGACATCTTTTTTAGAAGTGGATTTTTTGGCAGCATATTCCAAAAAAGCAATTTTCATTTTCGAATATACCTGGTTCAGTGTTTGTACTTTTTAAGACCGTTGCAAAAGGTCGGTTTACTTGATTTAGTTTTTCTATTAGGTAGA